>JAICXS010000001.1 GCA_025934615.1 Nitrospiraceae bacterium | reverse complement strand
TCCTCCAAGCTCACTTCAATTCTTGGTCCGCGTCCGTCATCCCAATATTTCTGAGCGTGTAAACTGTAAATGTTCTGATCCGTGTCGAGGTAGTTTTGCCATCGTTATCTTCGATCCTTTACTGCGTCCTCCATCGCCTTGATTTTGGAAAAATATGCACGCTTCAGCTTCGCCAGCGTCATGATGGCGGATTTGACCTCCGGCGCGGCTTGGTCATAGTTCGGTCCACGGTGGCCGTTCAAGAATGGCAGCAAGCCGCGCGGGATCATGATCCAGTTCGACGGGTCGGTATTGAGGCGATTCCCATCGATGCTTTTCAGGACGTGGCCGGCTGGGACGGGCCCATACTGCTGTGCCCAGAGATGTCTGTGTTTCAGCACGTAGCGTCGCCAGTAGCCAGTATGCGGGTTGGGTTCGGCGATGCTGAGTTCTACGTATCCGTCGTTGATGCGCTCATGACCGAGATACTTGGTGTTGTGCGGGAGTCTGCGTTGCTTGAATTGAGTCTTGGCGCTGTTGGCGTTGCGGGGCATCGTCTTGCCCTTATTGGGCGCTGTGCCGCCTTTGGGAAAGCACCCGGTGCGGCCCGTGGTCCATCCGTTTCTCACGCAGAGCGCCTTGAAATTATCCAATGCCACATCGTCACGGCGGAATGTTCGGCAGAACAGCGCATAGGCCTCGCGGCGTGGCATGGTGCCATGGCTCTTGATCCAGGATAGCTCCTTTGGTGAGTAGTGGATAGCTCTGCCTTTCATGCCTTCGATCCCCCTTGATCTGCACCTCTGGCCCGTTGATCGATCTCGGCCCATTGCTCATACGGGAGGTCGTAAAGAGATTGCGGGTCGAGGCCTAGCTGCTTGGCGACCGCATCTTTCCGGTCCGCCTGATAGATCAGGGATCGAAGCTTTATCTTCTGCCTGATCCGGTCAATTTCCTCGGCTTCCCGCACAATCGCATCCAAGATGTCTTGGACATCCATTACTTGGGCACCCCACTCTCCTTGATGGGTGCCGTAATCATCGGCAGCAGGTGCTCGAAAGCGCCTTTGCCGCTGTGTTCCGCGACGAGCGCCGCGACTCGCAACCCGAGGTTGGCATTGCTAATGATCTGCTCACTCACTTTCACGATGGCATCGGTGCGGGTGACTTCGTTGGCGATTTGTTCAACGGTCAATCCTTCGTCGCCCAACCGTTCCAACTGCTCAAAGAGGTGATTGTTGAGATCGATGAGTTTATTCTTCATTGGATTGTTCACTCCCCAAAATAATCGAGGCACAGCCTGTCGAAGTGCTTCAGTTGTTTGACCGTCCAGGACCCACGCCACTCCACCAGGGATTCCAAAAATCCCGCATTCCACTCCGACATATCTTCCCGCTTGAGCAGCAGTTCTAGTGCCCGTCGATCCTCCGGAGTAGGCCGAGCGGTCATGCGCATTCCTCCAGGCTCACTTCAATGCGTGGTCCGCGTCCGTCATCCCAATATTTTTGGGCGTGCACACTGTAAATATTCTGATCCGTGTCGAGAATGGCATCCATCACGCCTTTGCCGATGTTATCGATGTCTGGCGTCTGCGCATGCGGAGTCCCTAGAGCCTGCTCCCGGAGGCGTTTGGGCCAGGATTTCGGAATCTCGAAATAGGCCACCAGCCGCAGGGCATGCGGCCTGACAAACGTCACTTTCTGCGTCAGTCCCGCCTGCTGTCTGATCACATCACACCAGGCGCGATACCGCACGACGCAGGGCCGTTGCATCCAGGTATCCCGCCGCGTCATGCGGGGTTTCCCAATCGGTCGACCCATGACCACGAAGGTCAATGTATTTCGTCTCCGGTCACGGTCACCCATATGGCTCCTTTGTTGGGCGCGTGAGTGAGCTGCGCGGATGGCCGGTCTCACACCCGGCGCACCGCGCGATTTTTTTGAATCGATACCCTTTGGGACTCACGTACTCATCAACCTCATGGGTGGCGAGGAAGAGGAACAGTTTCCAGGCCAGCATCGTCTGCTGGGGCGAGGGGCGCTCGGGAGTGGAGGGCCTCTCCGTCTGTCGCTCGGTCAGACTGGCCGTCAGGGTCATCATGCGCGCAGCCCGAGGCGTTTCTTCGTCGCCTCTTTCGCTTTCTCCACGGCCCGACCGTCCTCGTCGGAATGCACGGATTTCTCAGCCATCCACATATTCATCACCCCCGCAAATTCCTCCTTGGTCTCGCAGAGGGCCAACTGCTGGCAGACATTCGCCGCCGTCATCGTCGGCGAGGATGAGGTGGACGCCTCGCCCGGGCGCGCTCCCTGCGCAGGGTCGTCCCGCTCAGGGCCTTGACTGGATTCTCGCTTATCCAACTCTGCTTGAATCGCCTCTCGCATGGCGAGATTCTTCGCCTTGAAATTCGCCTTTTTGGGATCATCAATAGACCGGTTCATCCCGTGCAGATAATCATGCAGGCCATCAGTGGGGATCGCCGACAAGGGCTGCTTGGCATAGCGGCCATAGTTGGGCGCACAGGGTTCCGTCGGAGCAGCGGATGGCGCAGACTTGTGTGCAGGGGTGCCGTCTCTCAGCTCTTCCGGCATATCCTCCACATCCTGAGTAAAGATCCGTGACGCCGCCGTGACCGTCAGCGCGCCATCGACGAGACTGCGCTTTTTCCCCATCTTGAGGACGGTGTTCGCGACATCTGCCTTATTGGTGCGGACTTGGTGGACCGTATAGGCACCGTCTCTCGACTTCGCCCATTTCACCCGTCGTCGGTCGGGATCGGTCTCGTCCCATTCTTCCTGGCAGACCGCTTTCCGCCATTTGTATTTTTCCTCCAGCGAGGAACATTCCCCGACGCCATGCCCACAGACGCGCCCGGTGGGAATATGAATGATCGGCGTGACAACGCGATACCGGACTTCATCGTCATGGCCCAGATCCTGAATCGTGAGTTGATCGGGGACGGCTGCCATTTGAAAGGCGAGTAATAATGTTTCCGCTCCAGGCTTGAGGAGGGTGGGCTTATCTCCGCATCCTTGGATGGTGCCGAAATCGACCCCCTCTTTCATCACTTTGATCTGCACCTCTCGAATCCGCTCCACTCGGTTGAGTAATTCATGGGTCGTGACCGGCATTACGACTTGACTATTTTCACTCTGCGCGAGGTCCGTGCTCATGCGTGCCTCCATCGCCAGATAGAGAGGGCATTCAGAAACGCCGCCCAATCCCTGGCGTCGTGTTTGATGAATTCTTGCTTCAATTTGCCGTCGCTGGGATGAATGTGAACCAGCATCATCTGCTTGGCGTCGGCGTACAGATCCAGCTTGTGGTAGGCCTGCACCTGCACCCGATTGAGGCGCAGAATCGAGGCCGTAAATTTGAGATCGATGAGAGTTGGAATCTCCTGAGGCCCCCACAAGACCAGCGCATCCGGCGTCCCCTGATATTGATGCATGGTCGAGGCAGAGGACTCCTCAATGGCGATTGGCTTGATGTGGCCCATCTCGACCCATTCCCGGAACGAGCAATAGGCCGCCGCATCCTCCGCCCGGATCTCGGTCGGCTGCTCACACATCCCATCCAGCGAGGCCAGATACGAGAGACAGAGCCGATGTAGCCGCTCGCCGCGTGCCGCCGCCTGCGCGAGCGCCCCCTCTGGGACACCCGCGTAGGCATCATCGAGGATGCGTAGAATGGTGCTGACTCGTGGATATCGTTGCATCAGGCCCTCTGCGAATACACATATTCTTCGGTGATTGCCACATCTGCGCGACCGTCCAACATGCCCGTCTTGGCGAGCGCGTTGAACCGCGACATGCTGAGATCAAACAGCTGCGGGAAGTCGCGCATGAGCGTGGCGAGATTCGTCGGCGTGTAGACTTTTTTGACAGCACGGGTCTGCGTCGTACCCGCTTGCGTCTCAATCCGCTTGGCTGGTGCCTGCACCACCGGCGCGACTTTCAAGATCGGCTCAATCCCCTTGGCCTCCGCCTTCTCGATGCGCTTCGCGTTCTGCGCATCGATCCGCTGTTGGATCTTGGCCTGCTCCTCTCGGGCGATCCGCTCTTGCTCCCGGTCCCACTCGCTCATTTTACGCTGGAGCGCCGATTCATGGCCCTGGCACTCTTTGATGAATTCATCAAATGGCTTCTTGGCATCTTCCCAGTCCTGCTTGAGCGGACGACAGGTCGCCTCTTTCTCGGCCTCGGACTGCTTGCGGAATGCCCGAATGGCGTCCCACAAATCCGCCGCCAATTGCCGTTCCGAGATGCTTTTCACCGCCAAGGCAGTGGCCTGCGAAAATGTTATGGCCGTGTTGTCTACTCTCGGACTGATCGCTACAGCTTCCATATGCTTCCCTCCTTGGTTAACCGCTTCACAAACGCCTTCCCCATCCGAATACTCGCCATCACCCGTCGGCTCTTCCGCTTCGGACGATTTTTCTCAAAGCTGAACACCAGCGGCTTCCGGTCCACGAGATAGCCGGAGCCGTGTATATTGAGGGGGCGCAAGGTATCGTCAGCGTAATACTTGAAATACCTCATCTCACCACCACCCCTGTTCCACGCCCACCACGATCACCGCCGCCGTCGCCAGGCACCCGGCAATCATCCACCAGAACAGAATGTCGGCAGCATGGACGCGCTCCGTCTTGGCCGCTAACTCGCGCTCGGCCTGCTCGATGCGCAGCCGCCGCTCCTGTTGCAATCTGACAATATCCACCACCTTCGCGTTCAGTCTCATGTCGTTCTCCACTCGCTATTCGGTGTGTCCCTCTGCTGTCGCCCGATATTCATCCGTGTGATCCACAATGCAGTGCGTGGCGGATTTCCATTCCATCGTCACATTGCCATAGGCGGCCATCACGCTCTCCCTCCAGAGTTTTTCGCCCTCCGCCCAGAGCTTGATGCTCTCCCCCCAGAGCTCGTCGCCCTCCGCACAGAGCTGCAAATACCGTCTCCAAATACATTTGAGAGCGAGTTTTTTCTCATTACCCTGATGATTAGCGTTCATGGCGCGCGTATGCTCAGTCTCTTGCATGAGCTTGACCTGCCCGTCATTAAATCCACGCATATACCGCGCCTGCATCTGCGGGGAGTCGTACCGGTTGGGAGGATTCGCCCACCTCCTCGCCGCCGAGAACCCCGTCAGCTCCGCCGTAGCCATCAAGATCTGATGGACCAAAAATTCCTCATGTTGGTCATAGCTCACTGTCTCGGTCATGCTCGCCTCCTTTCGCTCGCCTCGTCATATGTCCAGTCCGCCCATTGATCAATCAGGTCCGCTCGACAGGCCCGGCACAACGTCCAGTCGCAGGCGTTCCCGCACGTCTCACACTCGCGGCAGGGGTCATCAATCTCATGGTCAGCGATGGACATCAGCTGTCCTCCAGCTCGGATGCGATATCCTCCATCAGGCACGCTCCGTCGCAGTCCGCCCCGTCATAGTGCACCGTGGTCTCAAACGGAGACAGCACGTAACCATTGGCCTCTATCTTTCTCAACATGTCGAGACAGGCTCGCAGCAACACGGTCTTTCGATCACTCATCGGTTCACCCCTGCCGATTTGCCTATGTAGGCCGCTTCCATCCAGCGCAGATCCCGCTGGTCGCTGTCCGAGCTCAGACAGAGGATCGGATGCACGATCAGGAAACACCGCCGACACAACCGCACCTCGACGGTGCGGTGCAGCAACACGACATTGACGGGTTGTGAGAGGCAGCAATGACACAGGGTCGGCATTAGGACTCCTCCTCGATTCGGCTATGGATGGGGTCGCGCAGATCCAATCCACAGTGCCGACACGTCTCATTCCCGGCGATCCCACTTGCCACATGCCGATGGCGGAACCGACTCTCCAATTCGATCACGCGGCGATCTAATCGGATGATTTCCTCCCAGGTAGCCACGTTCATGATTTCTGCGCTCATCAGGCCCTCCTCAAGGCAGCGGCCATCGATACTGGCTGCTCCGCCGTGTCCTGCACGATTTCCGACCAGAGAAATCGTGGCGCTTTCCCGACGCGATGCACGCGCAGTTCTCGTCGCGCCACCATCCGATCGACCGTATCCATCGACACCCCGAGGCGTTCCGCCAGTTCCCGCCGACTCAGCATGCGTTCGTTCATGTCAGGACTCCTTCTCCGTTTTCTGCTGATGCAGATAGCGATCGACGAGGGCCATGCGGATGATGGCGGCGCGGCTGCACTGTCCCTTGCGTTTACTCTCGCGATCCATGAGCACCACGACCTCGTGGTCGATATTCGCCGCAATGCGCACCATGCCAGGTGGAACGTTGTGTTTTGTTAGTTTTTGTTTTCTCATGTGCGGACTATACAACGATTCCCGGGCGCTGTCAATAACGTTTAAGCACAACGTGTAACATTTTTTATGTTGCACGCAACGACTTGATATGGGTAGGATTTGCCTATGGGTGGGAAAAAGGACTTTATTCACATTCGCGCGGGCGACGATTTAAAAGCCGCGCTTAAAGCCTCGGCAGACCGTGCATGCCGCAAAGAATCGGATCATGCGCGGTATTTGCTGAGTCTTGTGCTTGGGCTCATTGACGATAGCGAGACGCACGCCATTGTGCAGCGCATCCAATCACGTGAAATACCAGTATTTCATTCGCATGATGCGCCTGCGCAGGACGACGAAATGCACGTATTACCAAAGCACAAGAAACCCCTGGTGCGCCGCCCCCACCGCGCCTCCTAGCTTCCGCTCGCCGTCGGTCTAGTGGTTTCTCAGCTAGGGACACCCCTAGGGATATTCAGCGGAATGGTCCGGAAAATGGGGGGGGGGGGGTAGATCTGATCGGGCCTCTTCAGCCGTCTCGCCCGGACCAGGTGACGCGGCTGAAGATGACGGTCCCGGTGCGCATCCTGCGCCACTGTAAGATTCACAAGGTGCTCCGGTTTCACGCGACGTGCCCGTTGTGCGCCTGAGGCGCGATGACCATGATGATGAGGGAGGAGGAATGGACCATGCGCAAAAAGAATGGACGACCACGCAAACCGCTCGATGATCCCATGCACCTGCGACAGGCGGTGATGGAGGCCATGCTCCAGACGTTTCAACGCGGGGCCATGGGGTTCGGGGAAGAGTTGGCCCAACAGGCACTCAAGATCAATCCTCGACTCAAGCGGCTCCTCAATCAATATGCGGAAGCGGCGTTAGAGCAAGGGTTACGGGATATCGGGGTCACGCCGGATAAGTAACCGCTCATGTCTGATCGTGGCCTCTACCAAGTCGGCAAACGCTGGTATCTCCGCATTGCCGTGCATGGCCAGATGCAGCGCTTCGGGAAGCCGCATGGCTTTCGCACGAAGGACGAAGCCCGGATCTTTCGCGACCGGCTGCGGGCGTCGGTACGCGACCGTGGGCAGTTCCCCGGCCAGGAGCGGACCGGTGACACGCTCGACGAGCTGCGCACGGCCTACCTCGCCACCATCAAAGGCAAGCGCGCCTCCTATCGGGACATCGCCATACAGCTCCATTGGTGGGCCGACCGTTTTCCGAATCGGCCCATCCTGAGCCTGAGACCAAACGACGTTTCGACGGCGATCACGGCACTCGGGGAACGGGTGAGCGGCACCACAGCCAACTACTATGCGGCCAACCTCCGCGCGATGATGCGCCGCATGGTCAAGCCCTTCTCCTGGGTGCTCGACTTCTGGCGGGATGTCGAGCGATTCCCCATGGTCCAGCGCGTTATGCCCATTTATACAGCCGAGGATATCCAACGGATCTTTGCTGCCGCCACAGAACGCGATGCCCTCTTGATCTACCTCAATCTCTTAATCGGGGTCCGGCGTGCCACGCATTTTGCGCTTCGCTGGGAATGGGTCCAGTGGGAGCATCAGCTCTTGCAGCTCCCCACCATTAAGCGGCAGAAATCGTTTGCCCTGCCCTTGTCGGTCACGGCGCTGGAAATACTGGGAAAGTTTCACGGAGAACAAGGCAAGCCCCGAGAGGGCTGGATCTTTCCGGCTCGCTGGCAGAACAGCGGGCGGATCAATCCGCGCATTCATATGGACCCGCACAACTGGTACAATCGGACATTCAAGCCCCTGTTACGTGGCCTGGGCCTCGGCCATCTCACCTTTCACGCGCTGCGCCGCACCTGGGCCACGGCCTTGGGCCGGAAGGCCCCGCAACGGATCGTGCAGGCGCTCGGGAACTGGGCAGATGTGCGCGTCGTGGGACGCTACACAATTCCGCAGGAGGATAGCATGCGCGAGGGCATGGAATGGGTCGCGCAATCGCTTGCGCAGTCAGTTGGAACTGCCATTTTACTGCCACCGCCCAACAGTGCTCATGCAGAAAATGATGATAAGTGATTGATAAATTAGGGATGCGCCCGTAGCTCAAATGGATAGAGCACCAGACTACGGATCAGATCCGATCAGTTTTCAATTCAACCACTTACAGCGTTTTCAATAGGTTAGATGGGCAGTACGAGGCATCAGTGGGCATGGAAGTGCACCATAACTGCCACTTTACTGCCACTTGTCATTCGGCATCTCTAGTAATTATGAATACTACAGATTTGTATTGCGAATGAGATCACCATGGGCCCATACGAGAGAGGGGGACGCAGTCCGCTCTGACGTGTGTTAGTCTCTGCGGATAAAACGGGGCCGCGCCTGGTGGCAGCCAGACGAAGCCCCTCATCATTTCACCGTATTGGAGGTACGGATCATGACTGCATCTATTCTATTACAGGCGGCTGTGCTGGGTCTCTCATTATTCATTCTTGGGTGCTGGCTCTGGGGACCCTGCTGTTAAGCCCGAGCCAGGGTCATCAGGAATAGCAATCCCAGCGCCAGCACGGTCGCGAAGAAGCCGAAGAGTTCCCAGTCCGGCTCCTTCACTTCCGTCGCTCGCAGATGGAGAGCGCGTCACGGAGGCGAATCGTCTCATCAAAGAGTTGGGCATGCTCTTTGAGTATGCCCTTCGTCACCGTGACGCAATCGTTCATGCACTGCACCGTGCCCGGCGAGCTAGACACTATGGGCCGTGCGCAGCTCGCGGTACTGAGCAAACAGAGCATCGACAGTAGCCCAATCATTTTTCGAGACGGCCTCATTGATCCCTCGCATTAACAACCGCAGTTTATTATCGAGTGTGAGCTGTTCGAATCCGGCTGGATCGACTAACCAGCCGAAGACCTGGCTCAACAGCTCGGCCACTAAGCCCACATCGCCCGGCATTACTTCACCGGCTGCGCGGTGATCGTCGGACTCGGCGCATTGCTCACATTCTGATCCTTCGTCATGCGCAGGGATATGCCGACGACGATCTGGATGATCGACTGAAACCAGGCCTCTGCGGTACTCGGCAGGCCGCCGGTCGTGAAGACCTGTTGCACGACGGTTGCGCCGATGACGACATACCCGAGAATACTGGTAATGGGGCTTGATCCTAACAATGACATGATGGTCTCCTTTGGTTAATGTGATCCTCGCTCTCGCTGAGCCCGTGCTATTGAACGCTCAAGTTCGCGCACACGTCCCTCTCGGTCGTCTCCTTCTCGACGGAGCTGCTGGAGCTGTGCGCCATGTTCCAGCAATTTGTCGCTGAGTTGTTGAAGGCGCTGCCATTGAAGGTCGTTCGTGGTTCGTGAATCCTCAACGGTTTGCTCAGCGCGGCTAGTCCAGAGCCCATACAGGCTGCCAGCCAAAATACTGATGAGAGCGCAAGCCCCCATGAACAGCATCTTGTAATTCGGTCCTGGCTCCAGAGAAGGCTCATGATAGTAGCGGGAATCATTCGCCATCGCATAAGATCTCCTAGATCGACTCCCCTCCGCGCAGCATCGCCGCCAATTCCAATGCCCGGCTCTTGACCTGCTTCGCCCAGAGCGAATCCAGCAGTTCATTCGCCGCCGTCTCATACTCCCCCAGCGCCATGGCTTGGAGCACCTTCCGAAAGCCGAGCAGACGAGGCAGCCCTAAGTTGAAACACAGATCGATCATGACCCACTGCCTCGGTTCTGTGAGGTCGGCGAACCAGGGAAAGGCATGGAGACATTCGTTATGGGCATCCTGCACATCATCCTGTAAGATCTGGGAGATGGCCTGATCCGTGAGCGGCTTACTCAGATTATGCCCCACGCCGATCGTCTGGACGCCCAGCGGATCTTGATAGGCGATGCGCCGGACTCCTTCATGTCGTTTAATCATGTCGAGCAGCCCCACAGTCAGCATCCTCCGCTCTCCTTCTTTAGAAGCCCATACTCGCTTGGGCCGAGACGATATTGACCATCGCGCCCGTGCTGGGGGTATAGGTGCCGTTGAGTGCGGACCCCGTTTGTTGATAGAGCTTGAAATAGCGAGCTTGCCCCGCGAATCCAGGCGCAAACCGTACCAGATACCGCAGCGTAATGGAAGTATTTTGCCCCAGCGTAATGGTCGGCAGATCACTGGATGTTAATTGGGTCGAGCCGCTCGTATTCGGCACGAGTCCCGTCAAGGAGGATCCGGACCCCCCATTGTTCAGCCAGGTTTCTGTGGATGTGCCCCAAAAGTAGACCCCGTTCGCTCCTGCCGTGTCAGGGACGAGCGTATAGGTGATGCCATCCGTACTGGTGCGTAACGCAAAGGATGAATTCTGACAGGGCGAGACATTGTCGCAGTTGATTTGAAAGACAATGGCCACCGCCCCCCCGTCCATGACGTTCTGAATCCCATTCGTAAAGCTGAGATTTTGCGAGATGCCGATATTGGTGGTATAAATTTTCTGGAAGACATGCGAGGCTTGCGAAAAGGTGCCGCCCGTCGGGGCCGATTGAGTATACTCAAATGCGCCCGCATCCGGAGCCGCCCCACTATAGGTATAACCGTCAAAGGGCGTCCCAAAATCAATCGCCGGACTCAGAGCCGTCAAGGTGAAATCCTGAGCAGGGGCATTCGTAAACCCAGGATCGCCGGTAAAATTGTTCGACATGCTCCCCAGGCACCCCGGGCAGAAGTAGGGCGGATGCCCGGCGGGGCAAATATTATTTTTGACGTTCATCGTCGGCACTTGCGTACTGCCGCCGGGCTGATAGGCCCCCACGCAGGCGGCGTTGCTGTCAAAGAGATTCACGACGGTATTATTGTAAATATCGGCCAGCGTCCCGCCCGGGCCTGATCCGTACCCCGTCCATCCGTTGCGAAATCCACCACAGCGGTTGACCACATTCGCCACGGTATTACAGGAGTCCCACATCACATTCCCATAAATATGATGGCCTCCTCCCGGCACGGACACATGAATGGCCGAATAGGTGCCCGTCACGGTTCCTGCAACGGTATCGCGCATCCAGGGGTTAATGTCCTCTCGTCCGATGTTATAGAAGCTGTTGTTTCGCGCCGTCAGATTGATTTGAATCGAGGGATTCGACCAGACGCCGATGCCGTTCGAGAGATCATGAAAGACGTTCCCTTCAATGAGGGAATTGTTCCCGACGCCATAGATCGTATTATGCCGAGGCGTGTAGGGCAGGGAATTGCCGGTATCGGTATAAAATTCACCGGTGAAGCAGAACTCATTATTGCGAATAATATAGGGTCCCCCGATCGGCTCTGTTTTGGAGAAATACCCGTTATAATTCGTATGAATGGTATGACAGAATTTGTTATTGACGAATTCGACATAGGCCGGATAGGTAGTGCCCGTGCCTACCATATTGACCGAATTATAGGCGCGATAGATTTCGAGATATTCGACGTGAATATAACTACAGGCGGCCCCCAGCGTGCATTGAAACCCGCGATTCGTATAGGCCCCTCCTCCCATGGTCGGACGCAAGAGCGGACGATTGCCGGACGGCTCGCCTTTAATGATGGTATAGGCGCTCGCTGATCCCCCAGGCGGATTCGTAATAGGATCATTGTCATAGGTGCCATCATTAATGATGAGGGTATCTCCGGAGGCCAGACAGCCCAGCCCGGAACTCGCCGTCTTATTAATGGTCAATTTCGGCGTCGCGGTGCTCTGGGCCTGCGTGCAGGTATGGCTGTCATTGCCGACGCTATAGCCGTGCAAGGACGTATTGGAGACATAATAGGTCGTAGCCCATCCAGGGGACGCGAAGAGGATGACTGTCAGGATCGAAATGAGTATCACCATTTAGAACCTCCTCTTAAGTGGACCGAAGGATGATGCGGAAAAAGCCGCATGGGATAAGGCAAATGCGGAATAGGCATATTGAGCTCCCCCCGTCCAGGAATAGGTCATCACCCCCCCATCCGCTCCGGATTGCTGTGATCCGGCATGCGTGAGCGTGGTCCCTGATGATTCCAGCGGGAGTCCGCTGATGGATGTTTGATTGGCACCCGGCGTCGTGGCCGCCCCCTCAATGTTGAGACTGAGGAGATCCAGGACGAGATCATTGGAGCCGACCGTCAGGGTCAGAGAGGAGGCGGTCGTCGATCCGCTGGTGCCGGAGGACGAGGTAAAGGGACTGCCCTGATTAACATCCGTCGCGGAAATGCCATGACAGATCATCGAGAGCGCACTGCTCATCGTCGCGACCCAGCTATTGGACCCCGTGGGAGGATTGATGAGATACAACAGATAGTTTTCCGTGGCCCCGCCGACCGTCGCGGCGCGAATGGAGGACATGGCCTGGCCGCCATAGGTTGCGGTGACGGTAATCGTCGTGCTGCGCAAGGAGCAGAGCAGACAGAAAATGCGATTCCCCCCGGAGGAGGTGACGGTATGGGATTGCGTCAAGGTCGTGCCGGTGCCCGTCTTCTGCGCGACCGTGACGGTATCCAGTGTCACGGCCCATGAGGGCATGACGAGGAGCAGGGCAAACGCCAGGGTGAGCAGCGGCATTATTTGACCACCCTCCATGTCCGACCCCAATTGATCAACTTGGCATCGCCGGTCATATCGTCAGGAACGGCGCTGCCGTTGGCATCCCGCGAAATGGTGATATTCACGGCATCGCCTGCCGAGCAGGAGGCACAGGTGACGCCCGTGATCGTGATATCAGTTTCCTGCAATGTCGTGGCGCGCGCCGTCTCACTGATGCAATTTCCCGACGCCTGCGCCGGGAGTGACGGGTCGGACGTGGAGCCCGGCGTCACCTTCACGAGTTGTGCGCACCAGCCGACTGCGCCGCTGGTCGAGACGGCCTTCCATCGGAATTTCACATCGATGGATCCGGTAAATCCGACCGGCAGCACCCAGCGAGCGGTAAAGCTCTGATCCGTCGTATCGTTGAAATCGAGCGTGGCAATGAGCGTATTCGTGCCTTCACAGTGCGGCGTCGGCGCGTTCGATGTAGGCAGGTTAAAGACGGCTTGGGCCGTCGTGTTTTGACAGGAAGCCGCATCCCACCATTGTTCTTCCGGGACCGTACAGAGATTGCTCGACTGCGTACAATCGAGGGTGAGGTTCGTGAGGGCCCCCGTATCGTTCGTCAGGGTGAAAATCGGCGTTCCGGCGTTATTGTTATAGGCGAGATATTTCCCAGCCGCCAGGGTGCGAATATAATTACACGCATTTTCTACACCGGCAATGACGCAGGGAATTTGGGGGCCGTTGGTCACATCGGTATAAATGGCGGTGCCGGTATTATTCCCATCGAGGAACTTCGCGGCATTGGCGAAGTTGTTCGCCCAGGTGATCTGTTTGGTGGTCCCGGCAATGAAGTCGCTGCCTGATCCGCCGCCGGTCGCGCCCCCCATGGGGACCCAGTTCGCGCCGTCCCATCGACAGGGCGTCGTATTGGCCCCGCTGAGGACGGTACAGGTTCCGTTATCCCCCGTCAGCGCAAACCAGGACCCTGGAAGCGGGAAGGTCGGGAAGTTCGCCCCATAGGGCACGATAAATTGAGTCGGGTCAAAGAGCGAGAGGCCTGCCGTCTTGGTCGGGTCCCAGTAAATGCTGGTATAGCCGATCTTGGAGATCTTAATGTCATAGAGGCCGTCCGGCGCATAAAAGTCATAGACCCCATCAATAGCCGTCGTGAAGGGATTGGCCTTCACCGTCTGGCCGTTATCCGCATAAATCGTCGCAGGAGTCGCGCCCCCCGCTGGATAGACGCTGATCGTGGCCCCGGCAATGGCGCGTCCATTTTGATCTTGCGCGACGTTCGAGTAGTGGTCGAGCGCCCAGGCGTGGCCCGGCAGGAGCATGGCGGCGACTAGGATGAGTAGGCAGTGCTGCATGGCAATCCTCGCAATCCTCATGTCTTAATGATCCAGAGATCCACTTCAGACGGCTGCATATTGTTATGCGAGCCGTTGCCGCTCCCGGCGACTGCGGTATTGGTGACGTTCACAATGGAGGCGCTTCCGCCTTGGGCCCCTCCGGAATAGGCCACGGCTCCGTTGCCGTGGCTATGGGCCGGTAAGGGCGCGATTTCGGTTTCATCGCCGAGCTTCGTGCCGCGCGTGCGGTTCGTCAGTCCGCTCCCGGTTCCCGACCCAATCGAGGTTCTCCCACGCTTATCGGGAAGATTGAAGGTGCTCGATCCGTCTCCGGCTCCATAGGTCGATCCAATGGCCGAAAAGAGCAGGGAGAAGGCGACGCGCGAGACGGCGGACCCATCACAGACGAGAAAGCCGGTCGGGGCCGATGCGCCGCCATAGGGAAACATCACGCCCGGCGGCAGGATCGAGGAGAGCAACCCATCGACATACTGCTTCGTCGCCACGCCGAGCCCCAGGGTCGGATCGGCCCCGCAGGTGCCCCCATTGATGATGGGAGCCGTCAGCGTCTTATTCGTGAGGGTCTGCGTGGAGTCGGTATTGACCTGTGTTTTCGTCGCCATGGCTTATCCTTCCGCATAGATCCAATAATGCGAAGCCCCGGAATCGGCAATCGTCGGCACGTTAAACGTCGTACTCCCGTCTCCGGCCCCGAAGACGGTCGTAATGGCCCCGAAGAGCGTGCTGAATTGCGTCCGACTGATCGCCGCGCCGTTACATTGCAGCCATCCGGAAAACCCAGACGACCGCAGCATGATGAGACCCACCGGCACGAGATTGAGGCCGCTCGCTATCGGAATCGTGAGATTGCCGGTGAGATAGGTCGAGATCCCGATATGCCGACGCGCGGGCATCGGTCCGGCATTAGGCGTTAGGGTGGCTGCGGCGATGGAGACGACCGAATTGTCGATCGATCCGGCATCCATCGTCGTCACAATGGTGGTATTTTGTCCATCATAGGAGGACGACAGGACGAGACCCGTGAGCGGATAGGGATAGACTTTGACGCGGCGACCCGGCACAAAAATGCCGCGCACATCCCCGGAGACCTGCACCGAGGCGGCATCAACAAAGCTCGCATAATAGGAGCCACCCGACCATTCCGTCGCCGTCGGAAGATTCACCGGCACGCCGCCCACGACAGCGGGACGGGCCCGAAAAGGATTGCCTCCCCCCGGCGGAACAATGAAAAAATCATAGGCCAATCCGACTTGCACAAAGATCGGATCGGTCGGCAGGCCGAAGTCGTTGACCAGAATCGGTTGGCTCAGAATGGAAATGGTCTCTCCGTTTTGGTAGAGCGTGGCCGGAATACTCGTTCCCGCCTGATAGGCGAAAATTTGAGCGCCGACCGCCGGGAGTCCGTTGACGAGCAGCACGGTATTGATGCCCGGCGCAATGACGATGGTCTTGTCGAAACTGGAGAGGGACAAAATCCCGTCATCGCTCAAACTGGGTTGCCAGGGAATCCCGGCAGGATCGACGAGAATCCAGTCATCAATGACGCCGGATGCGCCGTCCGTCACGGTGAGTGCGCCGGTCGTGCCGCTCCCGAGAATCGTCCATTTCCCGCCGGAGAGCGCCGCGAGCGTATGGGATTCATCCGGCTGCGCCGGATAGTTCACATTAAGGAGTCCGTCTTCGGTGATGGTAATCGTGCTCATGCGTACCGAATGATGTACCCGACGTTCGACACCAGATTCGCGATGCTGGGCAGATTGAAGGTACTCGATCCGTCTCCGGCCCCATAGGTCGTGCCAATGGCCCCGAAGAGCGTGCTGAATTGCGTCCGACTGATCGCCGCGCCGTTACATTGCAGATAGCCGGAGGGAGGCGTCGAGGTCGCCGCAAACGCGAAGATCGAACCGGCTTGGATCAAGTTGAATGACGACGTGACGGGAATGGAGACCGGACCCGCAAAGAGCGTGGTGAGGCCGTTCGTGTACCCCCCCGGCCAGGAGCTGCCTTGCGAATTCAGAAAGCTGTACCAGACCGAGGACAGCGTGTTATCGAGTGCGCCGCTATCCCACAGCACCGTGACGGTCGTCACGGAGGCATAGACGACCGCCGAGATCGTGCCATAGAGATTGCCGGAATTAATGAGGGCTTTGACGCGCCGACCGACCGGGAATAAGACGGTTTGATCGCCGACCAAGGAAAATTGCGTAATGCCGACATAGGTCGGCGTGGGACCCGTGGACCATTCCGGCGTGGAGATCGTCGGCGTTTCCGCCCCAATCGTGACGTTATCGACGAGGTAGATCGGCAAGGTCGGCGGGTCGTCGTCGATCGGGAAGGCCAGGAGAAACTTGTACGATTTTGACGTATCGATATAGATGGGAAACGGCGGCAGCCCTGACGTATCGAGGAGAATCGGGTTGGTGTGCCGCCCGACGCCATTCTTATCGGTATAGACGGTCGCCTTCGTGTTGCTCCGTCCGGTATAGACGAATAGTTGATAGCCTGCCGCCACTTGGCCGTTATTCTGAAAAAACTGTTGATTCCCAAAGGGAGCAATTTGAATCCCCATTAGTCTGCCGCCGCCTCCCCGGTGCCGATGACTTCCGGCGGAAGCATCCGCCGAATGAACGCATTTTGCGCCGGTGTGAAGCGTGATCCGAAGACGCCCGGTTCTCCGCCATGCGCGAGATAGCGTTTCGCGGCCAGATAGTTCTTCACCATCGGCACTGCCATTTTTGCTTTCTCCAGCGGATTCATGTCCGCCTGGACCATGCGCATCCCGCCGAGGCGTTCCGCCGTCCCCGATGATCCGATATAGGGCATCGTCTTGCGCATTACGCGGGAAATATCGGCCACCTCCTTCAAGGCGTGCGTGGTGGGCGAGGGAGCGGCCCCATAGCCTTGACGAGCAAATTGGGACTTGAGCACCTTGTTCGGGTTAACTGTTCCGAGGACGGGATCGGTCGATTTCTCTAATTCATGAATGACGGATCGTTGCGTCCTGGCGTTTCTAAATTCCTTCATTGTGTCGGTCGTAATCAGATTGCCTGGTTGCTTGGATAAGTCTGCGAGTCGTCGGTCGAGAAAGTCCTCCATAATGGTGCCCAGCTTCTTATATTGCCGGGCCGTATAGCGGTCTCCTTGATGGGACGCATGGAAGCCAAAGTCTCGCACGTCTTGCAAGGTTTCGAGAAACGCATCCCCGCTGAGCGAGCCATCTTTTTTGATGACTTTCGCAAGCGAGGCGGCATCCTTCGATTTCGTTTTTTTGATAAACGTGCCGAGATCGTCAAAATACGGAACGTCCGTGCGTAATTTGTCGATCTTCGAAATCGGTTCATAGGCCAGATCAACATTCTCCTTCGCGGCCCCGAAAACGGCCTCGGTCGGAGCATGATTCGGATAGCCCATGGCTGTCGAGGCGGACCTATTGAGCTTGTCGTGCTGTGCATTTCGTCTGGCCTTGATGAGATTTTGTGATCCTGGAGAAGCCAGGAGGCCCTCCTCATACTGGAGGAGATCTCGATCTCCGGTGCGCTGGGCCGCTGTCAGTGCCGCATCCCCGGTCAATCCGATCCGTTCCGCCTCTCGTTCAATCCCTGTCAATTCTGGCGCTTGCGGCACGGCGGCCCGTGTCATACGGCTGGCGACCGCACCGACTCCTCCGCCTGCGGCTGTGCCTGCGAGAGCACGAGCCCCCTTCTGAATGAGCAGATCCTCAGTGCGGGTGTTTCCCGGCGTAATCGGCTGCGCCCCTTCAAACGCACCTGCCGTGGTCGCGGCGCGGCGCACGCCGCCTGCCTTGCCAACGATCTTGGCTGCGGCTTCTGCCGTCGCGGGAATCGCTTTCCCGACTCGCGCCGCCATACTGCCCGGCACGAGGAATTGCCCGACCGTGCCGACAAGTTCCCCGGCCTTCCCGGCCTTGGTGTCGAGGATCGGCCCATATTCTTTTTCCATGCGTGTGATTTCGTCATTGACGGCCTGTCTGGCTTCTGGATTCCCGGTCAAATAGGTGCCGACCTGCTTCAAGCCGAGATAGGTTTTCTTGAGCGACGCTACAGCCCCGCTGCCGAAATTCTCCAGATCGGTGCCTGGCTGCTTGGGCTGCACAGATGTCTGGTGTTCTTGAGGGAGGTCTGTCTGATCAGGTTCCGGCGCAGTGGTCCGCATACCGGCGAGCTCTTTCTCGGTGTAGGGTCTGCCGGTTTCTGAATCGATCCAGGCCATGGTCATTCCTTAAAGAACACGCGCCCACTAATGACTTGAATCCCGCCGCTTTTCTGCTTCGCCAGAATGTCCTTCTCGCTGAACCGCTGTCGGAGTCGGGTCCAGGCCTCCAAGGGGATGTACTGCGTGTTTTCGTGAATGCTCACGGCCCCATTCTTTTCCGCCGCCTGATACAGGGGGTTGTGTTGCATCCAGGAGCGGAACTCTTGGCGGGCCCCGTCGAGCGTGCCGCCGTGCTGCTTGGCCCAGTCCTCCAAGAATTTCGGCGCGACGAGTCGGGCTTCCATGAGATTCTTGACCGGCACAATGGCGCGTCGGTTCGTGTTTTCATCGTTATCGACAGCGGGCAGCGATTCGGAATGAATCTTGAGTTCCGGCAGAGTATTGTAGAGCTGCGATTCTCCCTCAGCCTTCTCTTGCAGGATGAGGGAATTCCTCCACTTATTCAGTTCGTCATAGTTCCCGCTGAGAATCGTCGCGGCAGTCGTCGCGCCGGGCAGCTTCAACGTCCGGCTGCCGAGGTCGTTCTTCTGTAAGAGTTCCATGATTCGGTCGGTCGCGGGCTTATTCTGCAAGGCGGAATTGGCCGAGGCATGCGCGGCATCAAGGATCGTCCTGGTCTGCGTGAGATCCCCCTTCAGCTTTTCTTTCTGCGCCTCCACTTGCTGTTGATAGGGCAGTCCGGCCCCGATCGACTCCGGCGCGTGGTCGTCTAGGGGGGATGCGGCGGGTGGCGATGGTCTGGCGGACTGTCCTTTCCCCGCTCGCACGGCAGCGGCTTTCGCCTGCTCCTGTGGCGTCAACTGGGCCGACTCAGGAGCCGGGGCATCCTTCCCAAAATAGAGGCTGTCGCGTCGCGCCTTCGCGGCCTTCAGCTCGTCATTCAGTTCATTGATCCGCGCGATCGCATCGCGTGGAATAATCCCTGATCCGGTCATCGACTTCTTCACTTCTGTGAGTTCTCGCTGAAGGCCGTAGACTTGTTCGTCCGCCTGTCTCCTGGTGGTATCGGCGGAGACGCGCAGATCATCCGCCGTTTTCTGCGCATTCAGCTCCATCTGACGGCCCTTTTGCGCGGCCTCCGTCCGCATCTGTTCCGCCTGCAATTCGGGCATTTCTTCATATTCGACGGAGGGCCCATGCTCGAAGGACACGCGGCGCGTCTTCTTCATGCGTGAGGCCGTGTCGAGATTTTTCCCGGATAAGAGATTCTGGGTTGACCCTCGGCCTGCTGGATTCTCAAGGGTGGGTCCGCCGGGAACAGCCACTCCGCCTTCAGAGACGAGTCCGACGGAGGAGGGCTCTCCGTTCATCTGCGTGGCGAAGGCGTTGATCGGCTGCGCGATGGCGGGTTGAGCGGGGGGCCCTTCGCCTTCTCCTCCCATCGCTCGCACCGCTTGCGCAAAAGCATTACCCTTGGCTTGCAGCATGGCCAGTTGGGATGCTTCGGCTTGCTTGGCCTTGCGCTGTTCAGTGAACGGCGCGGCCACATATTGCTCCGCTTTCATCGCCGCCTCGGGATGATCCTGATAGAGCGCTTGCAGCCACGCCGGGCGCGTCGCCTTGGGAGTATTCTCAAGCCCCATCAGCTTATTGCCTTGGCCCATCTGCGAGAGCGCGGCCCGTTCCTTCTCGGCAATCATCTGTTTCCGAGCGAGATCGGCATTCTCAAAGAAGGCATTGCCGATCTGCATGCCCTTCCCGAACGAATCCCATGGATTAAAGTCCACGTTCATTCGCCGTAAATTCCCATCCAGTTCGGAATCTCCGCTTGGCTTTGCTGCGGCTGAAAAATATTGCTGAAGGCATTGGACGATGGGCCGCTTGGTTTCGAGCCCATCATCTGCCCGGCCCCGCTTCCGAGCAGGCCGCCCATGCCGGATAAATAATTCGCCCAGACGCGCTCGGGGCCTCCGGCATCCGTGTTCTCCGAAATGTTCGCCACATTGGATGCGCCTTGATTGGCGAGCTCGCCGCCGGTCGTGGCGGCGTTCTGCCCAATGCCCGTGAGGCCTTGGAGGAAGTTGCCTTGCCCGAGATAGCGGTTAAAGGCGTTGTTGTATTCCTGGCTCCCCATGTCCTGCCCATATTCGGTCAAGGCTCGGAGCGTATCGCCGCTCTGCAACATGCCGGAGGTGGCCGCATTATTATCGATGGCATTCGTACCGGCGTTCAGTCGGAACTGATAGCCCGGATCGATATAGTTACTGGGGTCTTTGGTGTTGAGGAAATCCGTCAGCGAGTTGAGCTGCGTCTTGCCGAAATCTCGATAGGGCGACAGATCATTATAGGTGCGGCTATTGACATCCTTCTGGTATTGCAGCGCTTGCTGCATGAGCGCGAGCTGCTTCTTCGAGGAATCGGAGCCGAACATCGAGCCGAGCGCCCCCATTCCCATGGAGGCCCCGCCCATCGCTGCCGCAATCATCATCGGCATGGGATTGCCTCCTTCCGTTTCACACTCAGCGCACTATCTATATTGTGCACACAGCACAGGAGCGTGTACGGCTCCAAGGATTGAAAGACGTGCGCCGTCCCGGAGGGAATCTCGAACACCTCTCCCGGTCCTCGTTCGCCGATGCAGATCCCATCTTGCCAGCCTCGGACCCGTCCACTGCCGACCAACGTGACATGATCATGGTCATGCACATGTTGCGGGATAATGGTCCCGGACTCCTTGAGCAGATAGGACCGCAGATAGAAGCCCCCGGCTTCGACGATCTGTTGGATCGGCAGGTCCGCCAGGCGATGCGTCGGCGTGGGAAGGGGATAGGTCATGCAGCGCTCCCATCTGAATATACGTATTGGGTGGTGGTCTTGGCCCAAATGGGACGATTCACGGTCGTATCGAAGTACATGAAACCGATGAAGGGGGCCGGATTCGGACGTTGCGCGGTGGTCCCTGAGGCCGTCAAGCTATTCAAGGCCGTGACGAGCTTGCCGAACCAGAGTATCCAGATGGGCGAGTTCTGATGCGCCTTCATGAGCGGTTCGCGCGTGGGAGCATTCTGAATCGTGATCATGCATACCCCGGCTGTAAGAGGAGATAGGCCCCGGTGACGCGACGCGGAATCGGATCGGTAATGCTGAAGCGAAAGGCCCAATCGCGTGCCCAGCCGAACTGATATTCTTGGGCGCGCGTCGTATAGGTGCCCATTTTCCCCAGGGAGACGGACCGCTCCATGCACCACGTATGGCCGCCGTCTTTCGAGACTTGCAGCATGCCGTGCGGATCATCGCCGGGCGGCATGGGATTCCCGAGCCCGGTTTCCATATCGACCTGAAATCCATCGACGGCGAATCCATCGCCCTCTTTCAACATATGCGAGCTGGTCAGCTGGTATTCCATGATCTGCCCGTCTTCGTCATAGGTCTGTTCATCCATCCGATAGAGGCTCCCCGTGAACGCATCGGTAATGAACACCGTGCTGCTATTGTTCACGGCCAATAGACCGCGGTAGTACGGGAGTCCGGCGCTGGATCGGCTTGACCAGAGGCCTGTCGTGGCGTCATAGATGAGGGTCAGCGCCTCATCACTACTCTGTGCTGGAATGGTAATTTGAAAGAGGCTGTGGTCATAGACGACATATCCGGTGCAGATGGCCGTGGCAATTTGCCGCTGGGACAGGGCCACATCGACCGCCGGGGTCGAGACTTTGGTAATTTGATACCCGGACATTTCATAGACGCCCGAGGTGCCCCCGGATCCGCCCACAAAGAAGAATTGCTGTCCCACCTTGGCGCTCCCTCGCTCCGAGAGGGAGCCGACTTCTGTATTGGCGGGTGAGGAGGGTTGAAACCCGAGCGCCCCGGAGACTTGCGAGTTATTCCCGCTCCACCATTCAATGGAGCCTTGTCCACGAATCACGAGATCGGCATACCAGCGATCAATCCCCGTAATGCCGGTCGGTCGCGCCGCAGGAGTGATGAAGTTGAGGGCATCCCAGGAGAGGCCGTTATATTGGTCCGAGGCATAGCATTTCCCGGCATTCACCCCCGTCGTCAAATACACCCAAAAGCGTCCCTCTAGAAAGGTGCATCCCCGCGCTCCGGTCTGATAATCAATATCCGTGACCATCTGCGTCGTGCCGGTGGCGTAGGTATAGACCTGGAACGTCGAGCCGTCATTGATCCCGAGCTGCGTGCCGTTTTCATCCATCCAGACCGGTCCGCTATCAGTGGTGAGTGTCGCAATGGTGCGAATCACGCCGTTCGGTTGAATGAGCGAGATGAGATTCCCGACCGCGACGTAGAAGGAGAGGTCTCCCTTTTTCAGAAAGAGCCCGCGAATCGGATAGACGCCTAATGTGGCTTGCCGCACGAGCCCCGGCAGTCCCAGCAAGGCGGTCGGTTGCCGTCCATTGTCGGACGGCTCGACGATGCAGTTGAGGCGATCGACGGTCGAAATAAAGGGCGACCGCGCCGGATTGCCGAGGCCAAAGATGGGAATGGCGGTCCTGGGCATTAGAAAGGCCTCATATTGTCGCTGATAATGTTGTAGCCCGTCGTCCAGCTCGACAGCCCCGCGATCCCGGTCCCCGCCACAGGAAACGGCTTGAGATTGTTCCCTTCGAGCGCCGCCTTGCAGCCGTCTAAAATGTCCGCATTCTCAGGCCCGAAGGTCTGTCCATGATCAGCGCAGACCCGTTTCGCGAGGTCGTATTTCAAATACTGGTAATAGCCGGGGGGCAGCGAAACCTCATCTTCCAATGAGAGAAAGGGCGCGATATTCGCGAGCACGGTCAGATGGAGCGTCGTGAGGGTATCGCCCGGCATGGGATAGACATAGAGGGTCCCGGCGGGATAGGTGGCTTGATAATAGACAAGCCCGTTCCAGCCGAGGCTGTGCAAATTCTTATTTTGGATATAGTCGTAATCTTGCTTGGCGTGAGTGATAAACACCGGGAGATCCTGCCCGATGCGGCGCGAATAACCGGAAAGGACTTCGACCGGTCGAATCGCCGTGACATCGGGCGGCGGCGAGACGGTTGAGGGGCCGACAGTATAGACGAGCTGCCCCGTCTGCATCGGCACCGCAATTTCCGTCTGATAGGGTGAAAAGGTTTTGCAGATCGTCGCCTGCTCGATGAGATCGTTCAGCGATTCGAAGCCGTCGAGCGCCTTGACCAACGAGAGCGATTCGCCTTTGCCCAGCACATGGGCGATGAGATAGGCCTTCGCAATCAGGTCCTTGACCAGGATCGGCCCGATCGGAGTGGATGCGGAGATCCCGACGCTCATGACTTCTCAGTCCTTAGTCGTTCACTGGTATTTCAACGCGGCCTTCGACTGGGAGTTCCACGTGGAACTCATCCGCCGTCTTCCAGCCTTTTTTGACCGATTTGTCTTGGGCCTTTTGATCATTGATCAGGAGCGTCTCAGGGTTCTGACGATTTCCCTTATACAACCATTTCGGAAATTCGACGAACTCCATTTACGGGTCCTTTCGAAGGGCGCGATCGACGCGCGCCATGAAGTCCTTTGAGGTGATCCAGCCTGCGTGACGATATTTGACAAATTCGTCGCGGGAATAGACCGCGAGATGCTGATGCGAGTCCGGTTCATCTGGGCGACCGCGCATCAAGGTGGCGTAGGGCCTTGAGGAGTTATACGTGTAGTCCATCGCCCCTCCTGGATAATGAAGAGTCCGGGAGCCTCGGAGCTCCCGGATCTCATCCCGCTTAGTTCGACGCGATGCGACAGGCGAATTCCGGCCTGATCGTTTTGAACCCGTAGAGCACGTCCGCACGGGTGATGAAATTATCCGTGGTGACTTGCCACTGACGGGCCACCCTGAGGGAAATCCCGTCCTGCTCTTCCCGCGCCGCGAAATCGACGCCCTTGGGCATCACGAGATCCGCGAACGCGATGGCGAAGGCATTCTTGTAGAAATCGACGCCCATGCCGAAGTTAGTTGAGGCCGGTCCGGCAAAGGTGATGGCCGCACTATTCGCGGGAGAGGCACTGACCGTTTGGTAGGCCCCCGTGACGGTGATGGCCGGTGCAATCGGCAGGGTGACGGTCGTCCCCGCACTGGTCGTATCCGCCGTGATCACGAATTGCTGGAGGCGTCCGGTGTCCACTTTGGTTTCCGGATGGACTTCGTTCACGCCCGCAATCGTAAAGACCTGCCCATGTTTCCAGGTATTGGTGGAGGCGACGCCCCCGACCAATAAGGAAGAGCCGGTCTGCGCGGCACCCGAGACGGTGACGCTGGTCACGGTGTTGCCCGTGGTCATACGCGGCATCATGGTGTTCTGGTAGAACTCGCCTCCTGCCGCGACGCCCATGATGCCCTCTCGGTACTGCGAGGCAATCTCGGTCGAGCTTTGGAACAGCCCCTTCGTGTCCTTGACGATGGCGACCGCATCCTGCGGGTTAAAGTGAAAGCATCGCGGACTGGCAGGAGCCAATGAATTGAACAACCGCGCATTGGCATCCAGACACACGTTAAACGCAGAGGCCGCCGCAGAGAGCGCGGTGCCGGGCGTGCCGACCTGATAGTACACATCGAGCAACATTTGGAAGGCATCGTTTTCCACGCCTGCCGCGAGGACCTTCATGGCGGGTTCAATGATCCGTTCAGAAAAATCATCGATGCTGAGGGTCAGCTCAGAACTGATGAACTGCATCGGCACATTGCGCTGGGTGGCGACGGTCATAATCTGCGATTGCTCCACGGTATCCTGCGGGGTGACCGTGGCCCCGACGGCTGAAAGGTATTTGTTCGGGTTGCGGATGGTCAGATTGGAGCCGATCTTGGCTCCATCTTTCGCATAGGCGCTATCGTATTGCCGGTTGATCTTGCCGACGAAATTCAGATTCTGGTGAATGATTTGGAGCGATTTGCGCGTGACTTGCGTGGGCGTTAACAGGGCGTTCGCCATGATGGACCTCAGGGAGACGTAGAAAAGGATTCATATCCTCGGCCAGCTTGACGGGGAGGCCGCTCTACCCTAAGGCCATTCGATATCGACGAAGGGGAACACGCCGACGAGTTCACGGTCCGTCGGGGACCTACGACCATTCGATGAGGCGGAAGGGGACGCCGTTCCTCTTTGACGCGGAGGAACACGCTGCATGCTCTCTACCAAATACGTGTAAATCTGTCAAGACTTATTTGGGCATATAAACCCGTAAATTGGGGTTCCCGGTTCTCTTCCGCATCCGTTCCGCCTCCTTGAGCATCCAGGTGCGGGTATCATCCTTATCGCTCGGACTCTGATCCATATTGCCGGGCGAGCCTCCTCGGATCTGTGGGACCGGCTTCGGCTGCGGCGTGGACGGGAGGGTCGAGACATCTGACTGCCCCCCCTCGGCCTTCAACTCCTGTTCGAGCTGGAAGGCCAATCGGCCAATGGCCACCGTGGCGGCACGCGGAGGCAGACGGTACATCTTCGCCGCCTCTTGTCGATGCGAGGCGAGCCAGAGCATCGTATAGGGAGCCATCTCGCCAAGCTCCATCACGGCCTCGGCCATGACATCGGTGATCGGCAGGGAGGGATCGGTAATGGCTTCCCAGAATTCCGGAACCTGCTCAAGAATGGGAGCGGCATGCGTCTCGAACTCGCTCCGTTTGGCATCTTGATAGGCCTGATACTGCTTCGCCTGCTCAGCCTTCTGTTGCGCGGCCTGCTCTTTCTTCAAGTCGTATTTCGCTGCCGCAATCAGAAACTCCTTGTAATTCTCATAGTCCTCTTCCTTCGGCGCATCCTGTGAGGGCGATGAGGGTTGCTGCCTATTCTGGGCGGCTTCCAGTTCCGCAATGCGAGCCAGATGCTCTTTGCGCTCAGCGGCATAATGCGAGAGCCGACTGGAGACCCAGGGCGGTTCTTTCCCTACCGCGGTCGGCTTCGGCTTGAGGCTCTCCGGCACCTTGAGCGGTTTCTTGCCGCCGTCCGACTGCTCGGCAGCAGGCGTCTCCGTCGGGGATTCCCGCTGCTCTGCCGTCTGACTTGGGGGAGCACTCGTCGTCTCGGTCGTGGACTCGGTCTCGGTTGTAGAATCGGTCGCGGTCGGGGTCGTCATATCCGTTAGCATAGATCCTCCTAATCGTCGCTCAGCAATAAGGCGAGCGCATAAGATAGTTCTTCCTCTTCGAGGGCCTGGCGTCTGGCGACCTGCTCGGCTTCGCGCACGGCGGCCAGTTGCGCCTGTTGCAGGGTCTTCTCAGTGGAGCGACGCGCACGCCCGGGAGCCGTGGGACGCGCGGATCGCACGGGCGGCGGAGGCGGACGATCAACGATGAGCCGGGCCGTGATGGTGCCCCTCATCGTGAGATGAAACGTCACCTCCTGGCGCACCACGAACGTGGGGTGATGCAGGATGCCCGGCGTGACATGCAGACGCGGCGTCGTATTCCGCACGTCAGGAGGATAGGCCGTCAAGATCAACGCGGCGGGTCCGGGCGTCACCACCTGGCTGCCGCTCACCGTCACCGTGGGAGGGTATGGGGTGAGCACCAGGGCCGCCGTCCCCGGCGTGACGGTCTGATCATTCGACGCGGAGACTGTCGGAGGGAAGGGCGTCAGCGAGAGGGCTGCCGTGCCGGGGGTGACGACCTGATTGGCCGTGGCCGTGATGGTCGGGGCATGAGGCGTGAGGGTCAGATTGGCGGTGCCGGGCGTGACGATCTCTCCCACAATGATGGAGGGCGTCTGCGGGGTCAGGATCAGCGAAGCCGTGCCGGGCGTGACCGTTTGATTAGCGGTAGCCGTGACGGTAGGAGGGAAGGGCGTCAGCGAGAGGGCTGCCGTGCCGGGGGTGACGATATTGCTGGATGAGAAATCCCCCCCTGCCCAATTATCCACAGAAGCCGACGTGACATTGCTCGATAACATAATGCCGGGCTTCCCGCTCGCAATGGAGGCATTCGTCGTGCTGAGGATGGTCGTACCGGCTCGCTTAAACGTGAGGGTCGTACCCTGGACATCCAGTTCCCAGGTAGCCCCATTCGTCCAGGATGAGGTGCCCGATGAGAGAGTGGTATAGACCCCAGCCACGGCTTTATCGATCGAGATATTCCCTGACGCCGCATGATCTGCCACCGCACGATAGTGCGTCACCGCCGCCGCAGAGGCTCTCACCACCAGACCAATCCCCTGATCCCCTCCCGCTGTGGAGGTAACGGTGAGATCCGCTTGACTGTAATGATCATTGGGCCAGGTGCCGGCCGTATAGACAGAGACATCATCATTATTGACTACTGACGGGACGGCGACATTACTGGAGAGATTAAACGCATTGCTCCCTGTTTGCGTCGTCCAATTCCCCCCCCCGCTCAGCGGCGTCTCATTGGCTCGGTTGAAATTGTCACTGGCCAGAATACTCATTAGATACTATACCCATTGAGATGATAGGGCTGATCTTGCAGCTGCGTCCCGAGATCCTTCAGGGCCGCCCGAAGGGTCGTCGTCCCGGTGATCGAGGCGGTGGAGAGCCCAAGATCCTGCGCCGCGAGAGAGAGATTCTGCCTGACCGAGGCGGAGAGCTGATTGATGGTCGTGTTGAGGGAAATGCCCGTGGGAAATAAGCTGGTATTGCCGTTCAATGCCGAGAAACGTTGCATGAAGGAAAAGATGCCGAGCACGATGCGCAGCATCGATTGCCAGGTCAAGGAGGTCGTGAGCCACTGGGCCGGGAGATTGATCGCTTCGAGTTTGGCGTGCACTGCCGTGACCTGCGCGGCGTTCAAGGGTTGCGTCAAGTCCGTGGGAAGGCCGAATCCATCCGGCTGCGCCACCACAAAGCTGTCATCGGTGGAGGATAGATCAGAGACGACCAGCATCCATCGTTCGCTTCCGTAGTCCATGCCCGACCAGGCCGTGACACTCGTCAGGGACCCATCGGTAAAATACTTCGGGGCGAAGGGGTCCGCTTTGGTGCCCGTTCCACGGATGGGGACCAGATAAAGGCGTGCCGCCATAATGCTCGACTATGGATTGATCTGGAGATTCGTGGGGGCCGCAGGCGCAAGCGTCGTAAAGACCACCATATTGCTGCTCCCCGATTCGTTGCCATTTGTATCAATCGCCGTGACGACGGCGGCCCCTTGATAGCCATCCAAGAGTCCCCACCGTGGGGACACTCCCGTGGCCGTCTGTTTCACCGAAGCCGTGGGCGTCTGCGTCTTCGTCGCGGTGCACCCTGCGGTGAGACAGAGATAGACGCGATAGCCGATCACCGACGCGTCAGCACTGCGGTCCCAGCTCAGTTCCGTATCGGCTTTTGCGCTTCCCGCGAGGGCGATGAGGCAGCACAGACTGGCCGCAAGCTTCACAGACCAGGGGAGGATCGACGGGGTGCGGAACGATCGGTGTGAGATCATGTGGTTCTCCTTGGTGAAATGCATGCATTAGACACGTGCGACAGAGGCGATTCTCGGTGCCGTCATCGGGTTGACACCAGGGGCACCAGCTCATGCCAGCGTAAAAACCCCGGACACATTCGTGGCCACGGTCAAGGTATTCCCGCTCGTCGTCGTCACATCAGCGGGCGTGCTATCGAGGAGGCAATAACACAGGACCTGCCCCGAGACTTCGTAAATGACCGCAAACCGCGCGACAATGGAGCCGCCGGAGGCCGTCCAGACCGGATCGACTGATTCATCGACCGTCACGGTCGTCGTGCCGGACAGGGTCAGGGTGACGGCAATCCCGCCGGTCGTATAGCCATTCGCGTTGGCGACCTCATTGGTGACACCGGCATACGTCGTACTCCCGGCCCCGATGTTGGAGGTTGAGAGAAAGAGGGCGCATTTATAACTGCCCGAATCGATGTCAAAGGTCCCGTTTAAGAGATTCGTGCGTGCCGAATTCGGAAAGGTCCAGTTGCCAGCGGCCATAGTCTCCTCCTACTGTAAATGCACAGTGACCAGAAGCTTGTGATAGGGAGTGGCAATGGTGATAGGTCGATCGCCGAAGCGTTGTACGCCGAGGAGTTCGCCTGTTGCCTTCAATACCAGTATTGCGCCGTACACATCCCCGATTGATTCGCCGAAGGTGAAGACGACCTCCGGATAGCTCAGTCCCGTCGGCGTGGGCCGCCAGTGGGTCGGCGAGAGCGTCTTGGCCGCATAGCTGCTCGGCTCCCGATAGCGGCTGGCCTGATCTCCCGGCGTGGGCTCGATATCATTCGCAAAGAGCTTCAGCACGAGCTCGCGTTGCGTCACCAGCTGCGCGACACGGGCATGGCCATTGATCATCATCATGCCGTCGCCTCACTCATCAGCGGGTCTTCATCCTGATCATGCAGTTCAAGAATGGAATGGCTGCCGTCCGAGCGGTGAATACTGACGCGTCGCCGTTTTTTCTTCTTGGGCGCACTCTCCTCCGGAGGAGAAGGAGCCGGAGTGGCCTTGACGGGGGCCGATGACGGGGAAGCAACCGTCTCGGACAGGCCATCCAGGACCCCGGCATAGCCGGACATGCGTTCCGCCTGATCGTGCATTTGCGCAATCTTCATCATCATCTTGACCGATTCCACATCAAGCCGGTTCTCGGCTCGCATGCGTTCCGTCAAGAGCTTCATGATGTTGTCACGCAGATTCGTTTCGAGTTCGACGTGGGCCTTAATACTGGCAATCTGAATATCGCGCTGATCCGACAGGCTTTGATCGAGGAGCGCATTCTGCTTATCGTGTGCGGCCTTTTGGAGTTCCGTCTGCCGGCGCAAGACCTCTTTCTGGATATCAGCCTGCGCCTTTTCGCGTTCGCCGAGAATGATTTGTTGCGCCTCTTGGAGTTGGGATTGCAATTCTTTGTTCTGCTGCGACAGTTGCATCGCCTGTTGGCGAATGAGCGCGTCATCATCCTCCGCAATGCCCGGCGGCAGGAAGTCGCGATAACGTTTGGAGATGGCGTCGGCCCCGGGAATATCGAGATTCTTAATGACGATATCCCCGCATTTCTGCATGATCGTCGGATCAACTTGCACGAGGGCGAGCATGCCTTTGGAGGCGGCACTTTTCTTCGTCGCACTGGGCGGCCCTGTCGAAATTGCGGCATCATAGCGGCCCAGCATCGGGTTGTAGGATTTGGAGGTGACTTTCTGCATCCCCATCTGCGTGCGTTGCACCTGTTGCATCACGGCTTGCTGTTGCTGCGGATTGATGATGGCGGTATCGAGCGCTCCATCTTCCCCGACAATCTTGAGGATCTGCGGCTGGGTATAAACAAACGGAATCATGGCGAGGATCACGCGTCCCGTCTGCTCAATCGCGCCATGCCAATGTTCGATGAAATGGAGCGTATTGACATCGCCCGGCTCCTGCTGCGCTTCAATGCCTGCTCCCGATTGCACGGGAATGCCGCCGGTGCCGAGCACATTCGGCTGTGAGAGCCCCATGATCATTTGCGTCGAATTGATCATGTTTTCCATCATGCCTTGCCAGCCTTCGGGGATACCGGCGGGGACGGCGCGTTGCGGAGGCGGCAGCAATTGTCCGCCTTCCATCGTCGGGCGATAGCGCAGGACCGCACGCGGCACACGATGAGCCTGACTCCATTCAGCCATATGGTCTTCGACTTGTTTTTCCGCCGCGACCCAGGGGGCTAATGGCGCGAGCGCACAGTTCTCGATAAAGGCAGACGAGGCGTAGTTATAGGCGCGTTGCGCATCCATCGAGGATGGATTGATCATGCCGCGCTTCCGTTCCTTGCCGCGCACTTCGTATTCATCGCCGACGACGCGCACGATCGGCATGGCGTCGCCGTGATGCTTGCCTTCTTCCAGCACATAATTCGGCGTCATGATTGCGAAGAAGAGGCCATCCGGAGTTTGGTAGTAATATTCCGCGAGCACCATGGATTCTTTATCAGTCCAGGGCAGCACGGTGTTGTCGTTCATCATGTGCCAGCTCATGGCGTCTTCTTTGCCGGGATATTTCCGATCGAATTCTTTCTTGGTGAGCTTCGTGAGCACGAAACAGAATTGCGCGTCGCGGCCATCCGGATACAAGGCAAACGGATCAATCAGCACCATGCGAGGATCGCGGATCTTGAGGATATGAATCTCTTGGAGATTGGTGCGAGGAACCGGCACGACCTGGACGCGGATATAGCCGAATCCGACGGAGGTGCCATGGCGGAGCGCCGTTTCGTAGGCCACTTTAGCTGTAGAGCTTTGGCCGATTTGCCGAATAATACCAGCAATAATTTCACTGGCTTCTTCACTCGCCTGCCCATCCATCGCCATGACGCGGATATCGCGATAGCGAAGTAAGCCCGTATTCATCACGTGCCGGACGTACTGCGTCAAATGGTCGAGCGTCAGGCAGGGCCGATCAAAACTCTCGCGTTCACGCTTGATCTTATCGGGCCACTGATCACCCGCAATGAAGTCTTGCGTGAGTTGGCAGGCCTCGAAATCGTCTTTATGGGCGTCGTAGGCAAGCTGAAAGCGCTCTTTGGCGAGATCGATTAACTCGGAATGGTCCGGGGTCTCAGGGGCGATATTGGCGCTGTCGGTGGCTGGTTCAGAGCCGTCGTCTTCCTGCATTCGTTACCTTTTCGTAACAAAAGTTCAGGAATGTTACCCAAACTACACACTATTGTCAACTTCCTGTTGGATTGCTTCGTCCATCCGGTTCAGGATCGCTTGCTCCCTTTTTGTAAAGCCAAATCTCGTCAAAATATAGTCGGTCTTGACAGGAGGAATAAAGGTGTTCCCCTGCATGCATTGCACGTATTTCATGTATTTTCTCAACAAGATGAACGTATCTCTCTCAGTCATGGCATCCAGCCTCCTGGTCCATTTATTTCCGTTCACTTTCGTTGAAGGAGCCTAAGAGCATTCTGACTACAGGATTCGCAAATACCTCAGTCAACTTAAAATGGAATGCGACGCAATCCACTGGTAATTCTTGCTCAAATGCGTGTAATTGGGTCGAGATCTTCTGGCAGTCAGTCTCTTCCTGACTCATCGCATCCAGCCTCCCCCCTCAAACGCACTGCTCTGATCTCGCTCAAAGATATCCTTGACAGCTTTCTTCGGCGGCTGCACGCCGCTTCGTAACTCTGGCGCGAAATAGGCGAGCGTCGCAAACGCTTTGGCTCCATGGCTGCTCCAATCGTGCACCGGCTTCGGACTCCACGAGACTTTCCCGCCGTCGGTCTTGGCCTTGTTGTGATAATGCCGTAAGCATTCGAGGCCTCGTTGCACCGTGGGCGTCTGCGCAAAACGACAGCGCGGCAGTAGCGTGCGCACGCTCGGGATTTGAGTGGCATCGTCGGTGCGCGGCATGATCTGCACCGCGAACCCTGCCGCCGTTAGAATGCGTTCCGTCGTCGTGCCGCTCGTCACTTCATGGTGCGGCCCGTCGTGCGGCAGCAGCAGCGCGGCATAATACCAGGATTTTCCCTTGATGTCGGGAATCATTTCCGGAATGGAGGCGCGGGCGAATTCATCATAGTCAATCACATCGATCCATCCATCCTCTTTCACTTGCACGTACCAGATGGCGGTGGGGTCCGTGAAGCCGATGTCGAAGGCCGCATAGACAGGCAAGTCTCGCCGGGGCGCGAGGTTCAGCATGCGCCCTTCGCGTTCGGCTTTGAGGAGCAAGTCGAGATAGAACGACCCCGGCACAATCTGATCAAAGGAGCATTCATACTCTTGCTCGGTCAAGGCTTGCCCGACTTCGGCCCCATAGAGCTGGATATTCTCTTCAAGAAAGGACCGCAGTTGCGGCTCGGAAAAGACATGAGTATGGGAATTCGGCAGGACATGCACGGCCCAGTCCGGCTTGCCGTCATTCTCCTGCATCATGGTGTAGACGTGATTTTTGCCGCGTGCGGTCGTGAAACATCTCAGAAAGCCATGATTTTCGCCGACGATGGGACGCAAATAGCCCAAGGCTTTCGGATCGCAGAGCGCCCATTCGGATAAATACACGCCTTTCGGCGAGCCGCCGACATTCTTGTTGTAGGTATCGCTGCCGAGGAATTGCACCAGCGATTCTTTCCCGTCGGCGCAGGCGATGGGAATCACCATTTCATTTTCCCGTATTTTGCCGCTGCGAATCGCGATCGGAAAGAGTTCATCGATCCGCCGCAGTTGCGTCTTCGGATTGATGGCTTCCCAGATGGAGCGCCGAACATGCGCCGCCTCCGGCAACATATACCAGTAATTCGCAGGCTCCTCCATCGCATGGAGGGCACAATCGGTCAGGAACAATTCGTCCTTGCCCCAGCGCCGATGCGCCACAACGAGGATGTTGGGGACATGCCGTTGCAGATCATCCCAGACCGCCATCTGATCCGGACGAGGATTCCAGGTGAGCGGCGGATAGACCAGATCGCCCTCGCGGGGCTCATCAGGCATGTCTGTGCTCTCTGCATACATCGCAATAGCGTAGACGTTTGTCGTATCTGGGGAATGTTATTTTACATCCCTGACAGATATACTGGATACGATGATATATGAGCCTATGTCTTTCTATCTCATCCAGTACCCATTGCCTCAACTCACTCGTATTGCTCATGCCTCATTTCCTCATCATGCAGGGCTCATCAGGCATCTGTGTGCTCATTAATAGCCGATCATGACAATATCAACACAGCTGCATACAGTTTGGGATAATGCTGCTGTAACGAGAAATTCTCAACACAATCAATGCTAAAAGTGTTGGCTGGATACTGCTGACACATATCACACGTTTTCTTATGATCTTCTGCTGTTTCGTTCGTCTTGTCCGTCATGCCTCACCTCTCGTCTGCCCTATCCCGTTCTGTGTGCTCATCAATAATCAATGATGACAATCTCAAGCCGTCGCGTCGCCCGGGCAAAGATGGCATTGAAGCGCCGATACCATGGTCTCCACCTCACTACGTGGATTTCAATATATACTCGCATCATTAGTTACAAATCGTCTGTTGATGGCCGTTCGGGGCCGTGCAAGTCTGGCAGTATCGTCCGCCGACCCACAGGCCGCGACACGCGCCGGACGATTGGTTTAGTTGATTGCGCTGGAGCTGCTGCAGCAGATCCTGCTGCTGCTGAGTGCTCTGCCGTTCCCGCCTCCGCTGGTACGCTCTCTCCATGTCCGCCTCGTGCTGTTGCCGATGCTCCTGGATCGTACTTAGCAGATCGTCGTGGAGCTGATTGTACGTCTCCTGATCCATCGCCTGCACTGCCAGGGGAAATCCCAGTAATATGATGAGTATGAAGATGAACATGCTGCTCCTCCTTCGTCACCCATTTCCGAATGAAAATCCGTTGCGGTCCCCGATCTTCTTCCTGATCGTCCAGCTTCGCCTTCCCGCCGAATAAGTCCACCAACCGATCCGCCGCTTTCATGCGGATCTCATGATCCGGGATCACCTCCTGCGTCTCGGGATCGGTAGCAATACACGCAATGCCTTCCGTCGTGGATTTCACCACAAGTGGAGCGTGCAATCCCTCAAAGTATGGTTCAATCAATGCTTCCATTTTCAACTTCCGCTTCGCGAGAATACGTTCACACGCCTCTGTAAATATCGATTGAATATACGGGCGCTTGACTACCTTATAGCCTTTAGAGATGGCATACTCCGGACTATAGCCGGCCTTAATCATCGCCTGATGCTGCGCCAACCCTTGCGCGAGGTACTCAGCGGTTTTTCGCTCGCGCTCGCGGTTGCGCTTTCCGGCTTTGTTCCGTCGTCGGGCCATGTCGTAATCCTAGCATTGTTACCAGTTTGTCCGCCATGCGCGGAATCCCCCGCGTGCCCTGCTCCCACCGATGCACCGTCGAGCGGTGGACGCCGAGCGCCTGCGCTAATCGATTTTGCGACCACCCGAGGGACGCACGGAGCTGGATCATCTCACGCGGGGTCATGGCGTGTGCTCCTCAATTTGTATGATCGCCTCTTCGAGGAGCCGCCTGGGTGCCGAGGCCAGGCGGATCCTGAAATGGAGACCCGACTCCCGCAAGAGTAGGACCGCCTCACGGCTGGCAAATGAGAGATGTCTCCTTGTTATCTTGTATGTACTACCAGCTATTGTTATCCTGAAGCACGGCCAAAAACAGCCGATCGGTATAATCCTCATCATCCTGTATCTCTTGCTCCAAAATCGCGAGTAACTGCTTATGCAGATTGCCGGTATACCTGCTCACACTATGCCCGAGCCCCCAATTATTAGATCCAGAGTAATTACGGCATGGCTGACGATACACGGTACGATCGGCATAGATACGCAGCGTCTCGCAGGTATCCCAAATATCAAAAGAGCAGTCTCGGGTCCGCACGATCGGGCCGGTAGATGTGGGGAGCTGATTATTTTGGGTTGTCATGTCATTCTCCTCTCCCGATTCATGAAGAGCGTGGCTCGTCGGGATCGCGCTGCCTAGCTCTGTGTGCCTCATCATCATGATGGGAGTATACGTTGCCAGCGGCAACATGTCAAGGGGCCCTGAAAATCTTTGTTTCCGTAGGGGAGAATACCTATTCACAGCCTTGGCTTAACTGCCTCCATCGATCTTGCTGCCCATCCGTGGGGAATTTCCCGCTCGCCACAATCTCATCAAACTCCGCAATCACTATGGCATTGATCTGCTGGCAATAGTGGATCTGGGCCGCTTGTGCGGCATCGGCGGCCCGATCCCGCATCGTCGCATCGTAGAGGGCAGCGGCCCCGATCGCCATGACGGCTCCTATCATCAGGATGCTCATTCGTTTCATCATGTCTCCTTAGTGGAAATACTCTCATTCCGGCGATACAGTTCCTGCAGCGTTTTCACGGCCTCGTCATCAAACCATCGCCAGCCGTTCCGATCTCGCACTGCCGTAATCAGTCCGAGCCGTGCGCACCATCTGACCGTATGAATGGCATCCTCCTTAAAAGTTAAAATGATGGTATTTATCCGACTCTCTCCCGCAACGGCTGTGCGGAAATTTCCAGCAATCGCCGGAGATCGCCAGGCGTCACGTTCCCCGCATCCAGCACCCTCCCTAGCTGCCTCTCGTCGTGGCTCGCACTCTGCTCAGCCTCCTCGGCAGCCTCCACATAGCCGAGCGCTCGTAATCGGTCCGCATTCTGCCTCGCCATCGACGCGCTCGCGTGCAATCGGATGGCTGCCGACAAATCCAGGCCGAATTCCTCCCGCGTCATGACCGGACCGATATGCGGATGCGGACGACTTTCCGCGCTGCGGTAGTGCGCGGTGTCCTGCTCGCACCACTTGCAGATCGGAGCGATCGGGCTCTGACTCCCGGCGCGTGAGCGAATCACGACCGTACAGCCAGGCATCGAGCAGGGCTGATCGAGCCAGTCTGTCGCTACAACGAGCGTGGGGGACTGCCATCCGCAAGCGCAGGCAACGGCGTCGAGGGACAAGTGACGATCGCATTCCGGGCATCTCATGCGCTGACCTCCCCGAGATAACTCTCGAATTTCGTGCGGTTAAATAACGTTTCCGGTCGTAAAAATCCCCGCATTTTGTCATCCGGCAACCAGTCACGGGCCTTTTTGGCAATCAGCGATTTACACGTCTGCACATCGACTGCCGTCTCGGCGCTCTGACCCTTCAGCCGGGCCGCAATCGCGGCAATCGTAGTCTCGACCGGACGAAAATGTTTGCCGGTTTTCGCATTTAGAAATTCCAAGACCTCCCGCGCCTCCGCTCGATAATTCCGTGTCGAGATCACCCCACCCCGCGACCCGTCGTCGAGTTCGGGTTTCGGCGAACTCGACAGTGTAGTTTCTTTCTTTCTTAACTCTTCTTCTGATTCTGATTCTGATTCTGATTCTTCGGCGTGACATTGATGGGACAACGCTGTGACAAATGTGTGACCAGCGCGTGACATTGACGTATCGCGTTGTTTTTGCTTCCGTTTTAACGCAAGCATTTGCTTCATCTTCTCGCGCATGATCCGCTTCGACACGATGGTGATTTGCTCGACGTTTTCAACGAGTTCTCGTGAGATTTTTCCAACTTTATGGTGCGCGAGATCGGTCAAGTAGAGCGAGACCTCACTTTCAGGACAGCCCAACTCCCGCGACCATTCCGAAAGACTCAAGGTCCGTTGTCCGCGCTTCGGCGCTCTCCACAACACGCAGAGGATTTCCATCCAGGCCCCACGAGTGGCCATCGAGAGGCACCGGACATCCGCCTGATAGTCTGCTGGATAAAATTGCATATAGGGTAACTTGGCCATGGATCGTGACACTCCCTCTTTTACTGCCGGACTTACAAACTCAATACTTCTTGCCTGAGGCGGGCGACTGCGATTTCGCAATACTTCTCTTCCATCTCGATCCCGATACATTTCCTGCCCAGATCTTTCGCCGCTCGCAAGGTCGTGCCGGATCCCATAAAGGGATCCAGGATGGATGAAGATTCTACGCACTGATCGATACACCACTTGATGAGATTGAGTGGCTTCTGCGTCGGATGCCCATTTCGCTCTTCTCCACCCGCACGAATGAACCCATCCCAACGATGCGCATGCAGCCGTGACGCCTTATCGAATGATGTCCATGCTAATTCACAGTCGGCGTACGACTTTTTCGGGAGGCCATCTCGCTTATCCCATACGAGCCAGCACTGAGTAGGGGGGAGAAGGTCTGCATAATAATTACCTCCCCAGATAATCTGATGATGTGATATCGCTCTGACCATCCGAATGATTGATGCTTCAGACCGTTTACGGTCCCATTCGCCATAAATCATCGATGTGGAGGCAACGCCTGTACTACGCCCTTCACCTAATTTCTTGTTGGATATTCCAATCCCATAGGGCGGATCGGTCACCACGAGATCAACCTTCGGTACGTGCGGCAGGATCTCCCGGCAATCTCCGTGATAGATCGTAATGCCGGGCTCCTCGTAATAGGGAGGCGGCAGGCTCATTTTCTCTCCTGGTAATGGATCATCGCGATCAATCCCAAGGCTTCGAGCATGCGCGTGGAGAGCCCTCGTCGTCGCCGACGCACGTCTCCCACAAATTGCGGGGAGAGATTGTGTTGTCGTGAGAAGTTGAGTTGAGAGCCAGCCTCATGAATCCTCCGCTCCAACAGTCGCAGCACTTGTCTGTCTGTCATGCGCATTCCTCCAAGCTCACTTCAATTCTTGGTCCGCGTCCGTCATCCCAATATTTCTGAGCGTGTAAACTGTAAATGTTCTGATCCGTGTCGAGGTAGTTTTGCCATCGTTATCTTCGATCCTTTACTGCGTCCTCCATCGCCTTG
>JAICXS010000102.1 GCA_025934615.1 Nitrospiraceae bacterium | reverse complement strand
GGGCACAATCACGCTGATAGTGGTATCGTACGAGACGCGGCTTCGCAACGCTTCGACGTGATACAGCAACCCGACGCCGAGGACGATCAGCACTTCGCCCGGCCGACAAACAGCCACCTGTGCCGTGGCCCATGCCTCTGCCTCACGCCGGGGATCGTACGCACTATGAAGAGCGAGGCCGGCTACCGTCGCCGTCGGCTGCCCGTTTCGCGCAGGGATGATCTTGATCGCGCCGCCTCGAGACTCTCGCAGGGCTGTCGCAAGCGCTGCATCCTTCGATGCTATCATCGCCAGATTCTTCTCAAACATATTCATGAAACGACGCCTTCAAGGGCACGGGGACGATACAAACGACGCCACACGTCTTCACGTCGTTCGCCGGAATCTTCAAATATGCCTTTCGCCATCTGGTACACACCCCAGCGATCGAGAGAACTTCGCCAGAGGGTCCATCCGTCACACTGTTCAGTCCGTTCATCGACAATCAACCGCACACTCTCGGCGATCGGCCACCGGTCAATCTGCTCCACTCTCACGCCTTCTCGCCCGTCGCCTCTCGTCTCTCGCCCTGATCTCGGTTTCGCTTGCCACGTCCAATGTCCTTCACCATAAGGCCCCGTCTCATGGACGCGTGCCCGGGCAAAGTACAATCCCATCGCGCGTGCCCCGACTGCAGTGCCGAGATGCAAAGGGCCGGTATCGCTCCCTATTACCCATTGACAACGGCTGAGTAGCGCCGCAGTTTGGACCAATGTCGTACGTCCTGTCGCATCCCAGACACGGCCTAGGGAGAGAGAAGACATTCCATCCTGAATCCCGTAGGCACGTTCGCGTTCTCCCTCGCTGCCGATCAGGACAACTTGCCCATCTCGGCTGGCGCTGAGAAACACGCGAATCCATTCGCGCCAGATTGTCAACGGTACGCACCGTGCCGCATCGCCGGCGCCGACGATGACAGCGACCCAGGGCCCTTCTGTTGTTCCAACTGGCGATAAGTCGTCAGGCACGATCGTCGGCGGAAGGCGGAGATGAGGCGCCGTCCCCGGCGGCATGACTCCGCACAGTCCGCAAAAGACATCGGCAAGATGCACCCTGTTGCGGTCACGATTACGCACCACGCCGCGCAGATATCCCGCCCAGGGTGGAAGATCTTTGGCCAATGGACCATGATCTCCCGGGCCTAGCACTTGCCGGCTCGCGAGCGTCGCAACGAGCATAGATCGGCTATGCTGATTGAGATTGAACGCCGTGGTATACAGCGTTGGAATGAGCATTTTTAAATATGTCTCAATTTCAGTAAGTGTCTCTTCGCGTGCAGACGCCCACCGATCGGCCCACATGCGCCAACGCTCGACTTCCCAGGCAAGCACTCGCTCGATGCCGGCGATACACGAGCCGATCGAGCCTAATGGAGCGGGACAGAGAAGATCCAGGACAGTCATTGTGGCCTGCGCATTCAGAGACGCAATGGCAGGAAGCGATTGCACGAGATCCCCGAGGCGTGCCAATTGAACGACAAGTCCACGGCGTACGGCATCATCCGGCATAAGGCGTCACACAGGCATCGTGCGCATCAAGCGCTTTGGCGAGATCCTGCAATCCATCATAAGCCGGATCGAGCAACCGCACGGCATCATATTGAGCACGGGCCACGTCATGACGACCCAGGCGCAGCGATACCCCGGCCAATGCAAACTGCATCGAGAGATCGCCGGGATTGCGCTGGACAAAACGCCGGAGCAGATCGAACAGTGCCGGCCAACGCTGAAGGACGGTGCCCGTGCGGAGCAACCAATGCATGGCTTCGGAATCATCGGGATGCAGCCTCAGGACCTCGCTAAACTGCATCCATGCATGATCCGACATCCCTTGCCCCAGCGCCGCCATCCCGCCTCCCATTCGCGCCTTGCGGGCATTGCCTCCGTGCCGCAGGGCCGCTTCGAATGCCGTAGTCGCGTCGGCATAGGCTTTTTGTTGCATGTGGAGAATGCCTCGCAAGAGCCAACCTTCGCCATGCTCGGGCTTATGGGTCAGCAAGACATCGAGGTGCCCTTGGGCATTGTTCAATTGCCCCTGCTCCAACGCCAACCGTGCGAGTGCCGACCTCGCATCGGGCGCTTCTTCGAGAATCAGCGCCCGTTTCCACAAGGACTCTGCCGCATGAGGTGCACCAAGCGCTTCACAAAGATACGCGCCCCATCGGAGCACGCTCGAGTCTTCCGGCCACTCATGCACGTAAGCTAACAACGCCTTCACTTCCTCTCCATTGCGCTCCTGTGCGAATCGCTGCACCGCGGCGACACGCGCCCACCGACGCCGCTCGTCCGAATCGCGTAACATTTCCAAATGCACCGTAATCAAGCCGCGCTCCACCACGCTTCTATACACGTACCCATCCGGCACACAAATCGCGTCTTCATCGACCAGCCACCAGTGATGTCCCCAACGGCTCAAAAGCCGCTGTCCGTTCTCACGCTCGGACTGCTTTCGCCCCGGTGTCTGGCTTTCAAGATGATAGAGCACGCTCTTGGGCTGGTAGACAATGCGGCCTCCCCGTTCGCGCATCTTTAAGCACAGGTCTACATCCTCGAATCCATTCCGATATCCTTCGTCAAATCCATCGACTGCTTCAAAGCGCTCCCGCCGGACCAACATACAAGCGGCCGTCACGGCCTGAAATTCTCGACGCCGATTGACCACAGGAGCGTCCGCCGGGAAGAGCCTGTACACATGAAACGGCGACAGGAAGACTCGAGAGAACGCGACCCCCGCATGTTGAATTGTGCCGTCGGCATACAGCAATTTACTGCCGACGGCGGCCACGTCCGGATGGGCATTTGCTTCATCAACCAAGGCCGTGAGCCATCCTTGTAGCGGAATTGTATCGTTATTGAGAAAGACCAAATATCGTCCCCGCGCCGCTCGAGCCCCTTGATTACACGCTTTTGCGAAACCCGCGTTCTCCTGGTTGTGAATGATCTGCACATCGCCCCCGAGTGTCGCCAGAAATTCCCTGGTACCGTCGCTTGACCCATTGTCCACGACAATCACTTCGTATTCGACGCCGTGCGTCACCTCGGCCAGATGAGTCAGACACTGCTGCGTCAATTCCAGCTTATTGAAGACGGGAATAATGATGGTGGCGGCATACTGCTTATTGGTGTCAGTGCTCGGTTGGGGCATGGAGTTTATCGCCTCACGCACCCCCGTGGCATAGGCGGCTTGCAACAGCGCTTGATACACGGGATAGAGAATCCCCTTCGTGTAATGCGCATCGAACCCACGTGCATTGACGCGAATCGGTTGAAGCGCCGCCAACTGCGGCTTCTCAAGTTCCACAACCGCAGCGAGCAGATTATGAAGCAGGACCTCCGACTCCCCGGCCGGCCTGCTTATGATCCGGTCGATATCCAGGATTGTGGCGGAGAGTTCGGGATGCTTGCGCGCCAGAACAACGGCCATGTGACCCGCCTTGCGTTGCCGGTTCACAAATCCTTTCGGCGTCATCGCATGGTGATGGCACGTGGTGGCCAGCGGATTGTAATGCAGGCGCAAGCCTTGGCGAGTCAACCGGTATCCCAGCTCAATGTCGTCATAGGCAGGATAGGTGAAATCCGGATCGAAGAGAACCGGCTGCTTCGCCATGACGCTTCGCTTCAAGGACACATTGCTGGTGTAAAACAAGCGAAAGTCCGCCTGACCGTCGCGGACTTCATGGAACGCGAACTGTTGTCCGCCCTCAGGCTCGACCAGAAATCGCATGAACGGCGTCACGGTGATTTCCGGCGACCAATCGATAAATCCCAGCATGGCGTCCTGTTCGTCCGGATGACGGCGATGGAAGGTACGATGCGCTTCAAGAAACGCCGGTTCTGGAATCATGTCATCGCCCGTAATAAGAATCACTTCGCCGCTCGCTGAACGGATTGCCAAGTTTCTCGCCGCGTTGGCGCCCTGGTGGGCCTGGGTCAACACCCGCAAGGCAAATGGCGCCTTGAACCGCTTCATCATGGCCACAGTATCATCGTTGGAGCCGTCATCCACGACGATGATCTCGAACTCTTCCGGCGCAATGGTTTGCGAGGCATAGGCAAGCAGCGTTTTTCGGAGGATCGATTGACGGTTGTACGTCGGGATGACGACACTGATCGTCTTGGCTCCAACCCCATTCTCCTGCAACATAGTCGGAAGCTGGGCCTGGGACTGGGCCTTGATGTTTGGCGCGGTTATCTCCGAACCATTCGCCTCTCCAAGCTCGTTCACGATCTGTCGAAGTTTACGCATCGGTTCATCGAGCCGATACGCCCAACGCAAGAGCTGTTCGTAATGTTGAGCCGCCATCGCCTCAAGCGGTCGCGAATGCCCGCCGACCTGCCGCCGCTGCAGAATGGCAAATCCGTCTTCCAAGAACCGCTTACCGGCAAGAAGTTCCTCGCGTGAGAGATTGGGGGTATGCATGGGCGCTTGATGCCCCCCGTAATCCTCCCATTGCTGTGAATCGATCCAGCCGGCGCGTGTTCCCTCTTCGTACAGCGGCGTGCCGGGATACGGCGTGATGATCGTCACCCCGATCGTATCGGGCTTGTAGCGTTGGATGAGGTCGTAAGTGGCCACAATCGACTCGCGCGTTTCTTTCGGCAGCCCGACGATCAGCAGGAAATGGAGGCGAATGCCAAGTTCCATTGCCGTACGCCGGACATGGGCAAGCTTTGGAACGGTCAATCCCTTTTTCCCGTCGCGGTGCTGCATCACCTCTTCGTCGCCGGTTTCCACCCCGATCAGGATGCCGACGCAGCCTGCGGCGCGCATCTTCTGCAGTAGTTCATCCCCCAGGCAATCCACCCGAGTCTCACACATCCATTCCAATCGCCAGCCTGCCGCGATGATGAGTTCGCACAGACGGGTGATCCGTTCCTGATTCAGTGTGAACGTCGCGTCTCGAAAGTAGATCTTCGTGATTCGCAAGCGCTCGACTACGTCCTTTAATTCGGCCGCAATTCGCTCGGGAGACTGCGATCGCCACTTCACGCCTTCGACGAGTGGATAGGGACAATAGTACCCGCACGGATACGGACACCCTCGGCTGGTTTGCAATGTGGCCACCGGCGTACCGAGTAAGGGGTACACATACCGATCGTTCGGTAACAGGTCGCGAGCCGGCACGGGCAATTGATTGAGATCGTGAACCAGCTCTCCGGCATCGAACCGGAATACTCTGGCGCTTCCGGTCTCTTCCGACTCAAGCCACGCCGTTCCGCCGCGGCTCTGTCCTCGTATGATGTCGCCAATCGTGAGATCCGCCTCGCCATGGAGAATGAGATCGGCTCCACTCTTCTTGAGCAGCGTCTCCAATACCTGCTGATCTCGAACCATTGTCTTTCCGATAATCATCGTCCGGGGATGGCGTTTCTGGAGTTCGGAAAGGAACGCCGCATCTTCATCTATGGTCGGAAGGGACACGGTGGCGATTAACGTATGCCATTCGACATCGACTAATGCAGCGAAGACGCCCGCTGCATCCAAGCGCAACGGATCCGCATCGATGAGTTCGACGGTGTCTCCCGCGGCCTGAAGGGATGCCGCTAAAATGGCCAGGTCCAATGGGGGCAGCAACATCTGATCATGCCCGTCGAATCCCAACCCGCCTGCCATGCTCCGGCTGATGGGTCGGCGGGAAAGGGAGGGAGTGTTGATTAGTCCAATGCGCATCTCATCTCCTTGAGCGAGTGCCGAAAAAGGCCCCGGGCCGCGTTTTCGGGCAGACGGACGCCTCGACGCAACGCAAAGCTACGCCTGTGGTTCCGTCTCTCCTACGGACGTGCTGACACTCACGAAGTATGGAATCTTTCATCATTGCTTCGCAGTCCATGCAGCACAAGCTCTCTCAATGTTGTCCCGCCAGCGCCAGAAGTTTTTCTTCCTCGCCGCCTTGGTAGGCCAGGGCAATGGCGCGTGTCAGCCATTCGTAGTCCACATCTTTGACCTTGGCCGCGTTGGGCGTACGGCAGGAACCATTGTAGGCGTCCACCATCGTCAGTCCTTTTTTCTCCATTTCGTCGGCCATCCCGCTGCCTGGCGTCGGCGTAAAAAAACTCGTGCTCAAATGATCCGGCCTAATCTTCCAGACCATGCGAACCGTCTCCGTCACCTCCGTCCGTGTCTCCGTCGGCGCCCCGAACATAATATTCGCCCAAACCTTGACGCCGTATTCCTTACAGATCTCGGCCGCCTTCAGATTCTCCTCGACCGTCGTCTCTTTCTCGAACATATCCAGGATGCGCTGGCTCCCGCTTTCGAATCCGATCATGGCCCACGCCAAGCCGCTCTCGGCCATTTGTTGAATGACATCGGGATATCGGCAGATCAGATCCACGCGCATTTGGCAGATGTACGGCTCAATGAAGCCGGCGGCTTTATATTGTGTACAAAATTCACGCGACCATCGATGATTGATAAAGAATAAGTCGTCGTGCGCCATCCAGGAGCGGAATTTAAATCGTTGCTTGAGATACCGCAGTTCCTCGATGACATTCCGCTGGCTCCGCATTTTGACGCGATTCCCAAACACCGCCCGCTCGGCCGGCTGACAAAAGTTGCATTTGAATGGACATCCGCGGCCGGCATTGGTAGTGACGAACGGAGTGGGCAACGAGGGCACCATCGGGGTGGCCAACTCCCCCGCCATGTCGAATAAATCGCGGTCGGCCCACGGAATATCGTCGAGTATCGGCCCCACGCCTTTAATC
>JAICXS010000082.1 GCA_025934615.1 Nitrospiraceae bacterium | reverse complement strand
GTGTGCCACGAATTACCAGCGGTCACCGCCACCGCCGCCGGCTCCTCCACCCCCGCCGCCGTACGCGCGTTTCTCCTGTGGACGGGCTTCGTTGACGACGAGCGTTCGCCCGCCCATTTCGGACCCATGGAGCGCCGCAATCGCTTTCTGCGCCTCTTCTCCCGTCGCCATTTCCACAAAGCCGAATCCTCGCGATTGTCCGGTGTACCGATCGGTAATCACTTTGGCGGACTGCACGGAACCATATTGGGAAAACAGCTCACTGAGCTGCTGCTCGGTGGTGGAATAGGGAAGGCTGCCCACATATAATTTGGTGCTCACGACGACCTCCTCACTGCTGTTGATATGGTCTTGCAACGAGGGAGTGGAAAACGAAGAAGAGAACGGCAGGAATGCACCGTACACCACACCATCAGGCCGCTACGCTTTCCGGACAACTTCCTCTTCACAAGCCAACGGTTCAGGGCCACTATCTCGCATCTTCATCGCTCGGCCCTCAGCGATGTTGCACTGTTAGGATAGCACGGGTCCTACGGCAGATCAACGGAGCACGGCCTACATGAGCATGCGTATGGTGTCGGCGACGTGTGTGACGGATTGCTGATCGGTCGGTATTACGTGATCCGCCGCCGCGCGATACTTCGGGCGTCGCTCCTCCAGGACGTCGGCAATTTCCTCAATGAACGATTTCGATCCCGTGAGAGATGGCCGCTGCGTATCCCCTCCAATACGGGTTTCGATGGTCGGAATTTCCGCCGTCAACCAGAAGAGGCGGCCGTTGACCTTCAAGGCCTCGACATTCTGCGGCCTGAGAATCGCTCCCCCTCCGGTATCAATAATAAGACGGTCTTTGCTACCGACCTCCCGGCAGATCTCGCTTTCCAGATCGCGAAAATACTCCCACCCAAATGCCTGGACGATCTCAGGAATGGATTGCTTGGCGCGAGCGACAATTTCCGCGTCCGTCGAGACGCGTTCCCATCCTAGGCGGTTCGCGAGTACGGTCGCGACACTGCTTTTGCCTGTGCCGCGATAGCCGATCAAGACAATGTTCATGAAAAGTGAGATTCTAAGACGGTTCGCATGACGTCAACGGGGGCCGGTTGGCGTGTCCACAACTCGAATTGCGCGACGGCTTGATTGAGAAACATATCGAGGCCTCGGATCGTTCGGCAGCCTACGGCCTTCGCTTCACGCAGCAGGCGCGTTTCCAAGGGATTGTAGACAATGTCCATGACAGTGAGGGACGAATGTAGGAGAGCAGCGGGGACGCACGTGCGGTCTACATTGGGCGACATACCCAACGGTGTGCAATGAAGAAGCAGGTGGGCGTCCTTAACAGCGTCTCCAAGCGTCGCAGCATCCAAATGGCCGCCTTCCACACGCACGGCCGTTTTTGCGCGAAGGTCTTCAATCAAACGATGCCGCTCAGCCTCTTCGATCCCCAGGATAGTCAGCCGTTCGATGTCGGTCTTGTCTGCCAGCGCGAAGGCAATGGCCCGGGCGGCTCCCCCTGAACCCACTATCAAAACGCGTTGCCCCTTCAGCGCGACGCCGGCGTCCGTCAATGCACGCAATGCTCCGGAGCCGTCGGTGTTGTAGCCAAGCAGTTTTCCGTTCTCCACCACGATGGTATTCACTGAGCCGATGTGTCTCGCGGTCGTCTCCACCTCGTCGAGAAAGGGCATGACTGCAACCTTGTGCGGGATGGTGACGCTGAATCCACGGACATTGCCGAGTGCGCGAACGCCGTGAATGGCACTGTCTAGATTTTCCACACGAAAGGCGAGGTAGACATAGTTGAGGCCGAGTTTCCGGAAGGCGGCATTATGGATCGCCGGGGAGAGCGAATGTTCGACAGGATTTCCGATCACCCCGCACAACTGTGTCTGAGCGTTGATGTCGATCATTTGGTTGGAATCGCCGAGATTGTCTGCGCGATATACTGCGAGCCAGTGACGACATAATGGACGACGACATGGTCACCCTTTTTAATATCCGCCACGGTCTTGAGTCCGCTCCCGATGAACTGCGTCTTCTCGTTGACGACAAAGGTAAAGCGCGTGCCACCCTCGTCCTTCTTGACGACCAGCTTCCCGGCTGCCGGGTCCGTCAGGACCGTTCCTTTGAAATCCGTTCCCCCCTGTGCATGAACGGCTGCCGCACGGGGGCAAAAGATAACTAGGAACATACTGACGAGCAAGATGAGCGTACGATGCTGCCCGTAGTTCAGCATGGACTCCTTTCTAGTGCGCGGTCAGCCCGCCGTCGATCATAAACGAGCTTCCGGTTACCCAGGATGCCTCATCCGAGGCCAAATAAAGGACCATCTTGGCGACTTCTTCCGGCGTGCCGACGCGCCGGATCGGATAGGCTGCCAAGACTTCAGCTTTCATCTCCGGATTGTTCAACAGCGGAGCCGCCATCGGCGTGTCGATCAACCCCGGGCAGACCGAGTTGCAACGAATTCCATTCTGGGCATAATCCATCGCAACGCATTTCGTGAAGAGCTCTAAGCCACCTTTGGAAGTTCCATAGGCGGCGCTGCCTGAAAATCCAATCACGCCTCCGACAGACGAGATATTGATAATAGAGCCGCCACCGTTCTTCAACATCGTGGGCACCGACGCCCGGGTCATCCGAAAGACGCCTGTAAGATTCACATCGAGCACGTCATGCCATGTGGCCTCGTCGATTTCGTGCAGCAGTTTACCGAAGGCGCCGATACCGGCATTGTTGACAAGAATATTGAGCGCGCCAAAGGCACGAAGACACTGATCCACAACGGACCGTACATGCGCCTCATCGGTGACGCTGCCTGCTACAGCCAACGCACGGCCCTTCTTGCGTTCGATGTCCGCAACGACGTGATCCAACAGATCTTTTCTCCGGCCGGTGATGACCACGGCGGCGCCCTCTTCGGCCAGCACCTTGGCTACCGCCGCGCCGATCCCGACATTCGCGCCCGTGACAATCGCGACTTTCCCGGCTACACGCATGGGTCCTCCAGGTCGTCCGGCATCTTATCGCCTTGCAGCTCCTCAACCATCGCAGGTCCGGGACTCATTTTCCGCCATAATCCCGGTTCAATCTTGCGCGCCACGGTCAAAAACCCGGAATGGGCTACCATGCGATGATCCGGCCTGACGCTTCTCCCTTGAATATTCCAGGTCCGCAGTAAGGTCTCAAAGGAGTGGATCATGCCGAAAACATTGGCTCGCTCCAGCGCATCGACCGTCTGCATCACTTGCGGGACGGTCGGGACGAAACTCAAATAGATGCCGCCACTTCGGAGCGCCTCCACCGCATGAGGCACCACTCGCCAAGGCTCCGGCAAGTCGAGGACCAGCCGGTCGAACAGCGGATCTCTATCTTCAGCCGCGATGCCCTCATAGACATCGGCGCGGCGCGACGTCAGCGTCGAGACTGGACCGAGATACCGTTCGATATTGTGAAGAGCCGTCCTGGCAAAATCGTCTCGCGCCTCATACGTCACCACGGCGCCGCGTTCGCCGACAGCGCGGAGAAGGGTCATGGTTAACGCGCCCGACCCGGTGCCGGCCTCAAACACACGAGCGCCTGGATAAATGTCCGCCCACATGGCGATCAGCGCCAAATCTTTGGGGTAAAGGACTTGTGCGCCCCGGGGCATTTTAAGAACATAATCTCCGAAGGTCGGCTTCAAGGCGAGCATGCGCTTGCCCCTCGACAATGTGACAAGACAACCATCCGGCCGACCAATGAGCGCGTCGTGTGCGATCGTGTCTCCACTGTGTTGATAGGTTTCACCGGCCTTCAGCGTCAGCGCATACTGCCGCCCGTTCTTATCGATCAAATGCACCCGTTCGCCATTGTGAAATTGCATAGCGCCATTGTAGGAGAACGTTTCGGACCTTTTCAACACAACATCGGTACTCTCTGGTCGCGGTGCTTTCTTGACAGGGTATGATCCGGCTCCTATGATCAATTCGCACGCGGGCGAGGAGCTTGATGTCGTCTGCATCGGTATTCAAGATTCGCGGTTCCCGTCTTCCGTACTTTCTTTACCTCTCTTTAGTGCTGGATTGGACAACGCCCTTCTTGACGCACGCTGGACAGCCGGTGGGGCCTGTCGTCGTAGCGACTTATGAAGGCGTCATCAATCCGGTTACAGCAGAGTACCTTCATGATGCCATGGCCTTTGCCGAAGCGAAGCATGCGCAGGCCGCCATCCTCCGGCTCGATACGCCGGGGGGCCTCGACACGTCGATGCGGCTGATGATCAAAGACATCACCGGTTCGACGATTCCCGTTGTGGTCTACGTGGCGCCGTCCGGTGGTCGCGCGGCATCCGCCGGCGTGTTTCTGACCATGGCTGCTCATGTGGCGGCCATGGCGCCCGGCACGAATATCGGAGCCGCTCATCCCGTCGCCATGGGCGGTGGCGAGATGGATAAGACGATGAAGGAAAAGGTAGAGAACGACTCAGTCGCGTACATCAAGTCCATCGCCGAACAACGCGGCCGTAATGTGACCTGGGCCGAAGACGCCGTGCGCAAAAGCGTCTCGGTCACTGAAAAAGAAGCGCTGACCCTCAAGATCGTCGATCTGATTGCCGATGATCTTCCCGCCTTGCTGAAGAAATTGGATGGACGCAAGGTCCCGATGGGACAGACCTCCGCTGTGTTGCACACGAAGGATGTCGAGATCGTGGAATTTGAGCTCGGATGGCGGCTTGAACTATTGAAAGCCCTCAGCGATCCGAATATCGCCTATTTGCTCATGACGTTGGGAACCATCGGCTTACTGGCCGAGCTCTATAATCCCGGCGCGATCCTGCCGGGAATTGTCGGAGCGATCAGTTTGATTCTCGGATTCTACGCCTTGCAATCCTTGCCGATCAATTACGCGGGCATTCTGCTCTTACTGTTGGGCATTGTCTTGTTTGTGCTCGAGGCGACGGTGACCAGTTACGGACTGCTCGCGATCGGCGGCATCCTCTCCATGTTGCTCGGGTCGCTGATGTTGATCAAGGCGGACGAGCCGTTTCTGCAAATTTCGTGGGCGGTCATCATTCCTGTGATCGGAGTGGCCGCGCTTGTCACGTTTGCGATCGTGAGCATGGGCGTCCGCGCCATGCGACGGCTCCCGGTGACCGGGCGCGAAGGAATGGTAGGATTGGTCGGCGTGGCGAAGACGGCCCTGACTCCGGGAGGTCAGGTGGCGGTCCGCGGCGAGCTATGGCAGGCAATGAGCGACGAGCCTGTCCAGTCGGGAACGGCTGTCGAAGTGACCGCAATCGAGGGATTGACACTGCGCGTGAGATCCACTCCGGAAAAGGGAGCCTTGCGATGAATCTCCTATTCAGCCCCATGATCCTTGTGCTGCTCGTGCTGGTCGTGATGGGAATGGGCTTTCATGTGCTGAGAGAGTATGAGCGGGGTGTGATTTTTCGATGGGGCCGCTTGGCGCGCGGGATCATCGGCGGCAACGGACCCGGCGTCGTCGTGATCATTCCGTTCATCGATAAGTTAGTCCGGGTCAGTTTGCGGACTGTCGCGATGGATGTTCCGCCGCAGGATGTCATCACCAAAGACAACGTGTCGGTGAAAGTCAATGCCGTGATTTATTTCCGCGTCGTCGATCCACAACGGGCAATTATCGAAGTGGAGGACTATCTCTATGCGACATCGATGATGGCCCAGACCACGCTTAGAAGCGTGCTGGGCCAGGGCCAACTGGATGATTTATTGGCCAGGCGTGAGGAAATTAACACGGAACTGCAACGCATTATCGATACGCAGACCGAGCCCTGGGGCGTAAAAGTCTCCGCGGTCGAGGTGAAAAACGTGGATCTTCCGCAGGAAATGCAACGAGCCATTGCGAGACAGGCTGAGGCTGAACGTGAGCGCCGATCGAAGGTGATTCACTCAGAAGGTGAGTATCAGGCAGCACAGCGATTGGCCGATGCTGCCAATATCATGAGCCAAAATCCCGTGTCACTCCAATTGCGCTATCTTCAAACACTCGTAGAGATTGCCGCTGAAAAGAATTCCACGACGATCTTTCCGATCCCCATCGATATTCTGAGCCCTTTCATGAAAGCCTTCGAGAAGAAGACGTAATCCTTCCTTGATTTTCAATCCCATAGCCTTATCTGACTCCTGGGGCTGGCATCAGTCTTGAATCCTTTTGGCTCATGTCGGCCTCTAACAAGGTAAGGACTACTCTGATCCCATTTCGGATCGGAGAACGAGAGGGCACATTCATGATCAATCATCAGCAACTTGAACAAGAGGAAGAAGTGGTCCTGGACCCGGAATCGGATGACTCCGAAGCCAGCGATATTTTGGAACTAATTGAACGCGAATCCAGCAAGGGGGTAGAACCGGAAGTCATCACCGAGCAGCCGGCCGTCGCCGAAAAGGCACCGGCTGAGGATTTCGCGTTGGAATCGTTATATTTTCGATCCTTTGGCGAACGGCCGCTGCTGAAACGTGACGAGGAAATTGCCCTGGCGAAGCGGCTCGATCAAGGGACTCGGGCCATCCGAGCCTTCCTTCGGGAGACCGTCAAGCTGGCCGCCAAAATGAAGAAAGACGATATTGTGGTGGATGCGGTGCAGCAATTGAATGAAGCACGCCAACTCAGCGGCTTTTCCGCCACAGCCTTGGACAATACCGAGCGAATTCTTGCCACACTCGTCAAGGCTGCACGACAGTACCGAGCGGGAGGGTACCGGGAAAAACAGTTCGAGCGGAGCATTCGGCAGATCGGCGAGGCTCGGATGGTCCTGGAACGGGCCAAGGATGAAATGGTGCGCTGCAACTTGCGTCTTGTCGTCGATATAGCGAAACACTACAACGGCAAAGGGCTTGGCCTGCTCGATTTGATTCAAGAAGGTAATATCGGGTTGATGAAAGCGGCGGAACGCTATCAATACCGGAAGGGGTTTAAGTTCAGCACGTATGCGACGTGGTGGGTGCGGCAGGGTATCACGCGCGCGCTTGCTGATCAGTCCCGCACAATCCGCATTCCTGTGCACATGACCGAATCCTCTCACCGCATCGTCCGCAGCACCCGCCGACTGGCGCAGCAATTCGGACGAGAGCCGAAACCGGAAGAAATTGGCCGGTTACTGCAAATTCACCCGGATAAGATCCAAGAGACGCTTCAAGTATTTCAGGAGCCGGTGTCGCTTGATAATCCGGTCGGCGATGGGGAAACGCTCTTCGGAGAACTGATCGCCGATCGCCATGCGATGCCTCCCGATTCTCATGTGAACCGTACCGAGCTGACGCGTGAGCTCGATCGTATCCTGAGCGCGTTGACGCCGCGTGAG
>JAICXS010000556.1 GCA_025934615.1 Nitrospiraceae bacterium | reverse complement strand
TCTGGTGCATGTCGGTTTTGCTTTGAGCAAGGTCGATCCCGCCGAAGCCCAACGCACCTACCAGGCTTTGGAAGAATTGAACCAGTTGGGCGAATTGCAGATTCAGAGCGAGATTGGCACTTCGCCCCACGAACCGTTCTCCTGAAGCAGCCAGCCATTTTGCTCGAAAACAGCCAAAGGTCCCATGAAATATCTGGATGAATACCGCGACCAGCATTTGGCCGATAAAATCCTTCAGGAAATTCGGCGGACGGTTACCCGGCCATGGGTGCTGATGGAAGTATGCGGCGGCCAGACGCACAGCATCGTCAAATACGGTTTGGATCGCCTGCTGCCCGAAAGCGTTGAACTGGTGCATGGGCCCGGCTGCCAGGTATGTGTCACTTCCTTGGAAATGATCGACAAAGCCCACGCCGTTGCCCAAAGGTCCGATGTCATTTTCTGTTCTTTCGGTGATATGCTCCGTGTTCCGGGATCACAGGGAGATTTGTTATTGCTCAAATCCCGCGGCGCGGACATCCGCATCGTCTACTCACCTATCGATTGCCTTAAGATTGCTCGCCAGAATCCTGACAAAAGGGTGGTTTTCTTTGCGATTGGTTTTGAAACCACCGCCCCCGCGAACGCCATGTCGGTCTGGCAAGCCAAGCGCCAGGGCGTGAAAAATTTTTCCATTCTGGTCTCGCACGTGCTGGTGCCACCTTCAATCGCATCCATTTTGCAGTCGCCGATGAACCGCGTGCAGGGTTTCCTCGGACCCGGTCACGTCTGCACCGTCATGGGCTACAAGGAATACGAACCGATCGCTGCCCGCTTCAAGGTGCCTATCGTGATCACCGGCTTCGAGCCGTTGGACTTGCTGCAAGGAGTTTTGCTCACCGTTCGGCAGCTCGAAGAAGGCCGAGCCGAAGTCGAGAACGCCTACGCTCGTGTGGTGCGGCGCGAAGGCAATCGTGTGGCCCAGGATTTAATCAATAAAGTGTTCGAGGTTTGCGATCGCAAATGGCGCGGCGTCGGTTCGATCCCCAAGAGCGGCTATAAACTGCGCTGGGAATTCCGTGATCACGACGCTGAACGCATTTTTGACGTCAAAGAAATCGATACCAAAGAACCATCGGTTTGCATCAGTGGCATGGTTTTGAAAGGGATAAAAAAGCCGCACCACTGTCCGGCCTTCGGCAAGCAGTGCACCCCGGAACATCCGCTCGGCGCCACTATGGTTTCGGCCGAGGGCGCCTGCGCCGCCTACTACGCTTACGGACGCCACCAGGAATTGCCTGAGCTGAGCCCGGCCTGACCTTATGAGCACCACCGCCCCAGCTCCTGTGGATCGCACCACTGAACCATTCAGGGACAAAATCCTTCGCAAATGCTCCGAAAGCGTCGAGATGAAGGAGAAGTTCTTCAGCAATTACGCCGAGCAAATCGAAGCGATGGCCCGCGAGATGGCTCAACGTTTTTCTCAAGGAAAGAAACTGTTGGTCATGGGCAACGGCGGAAGCCTCTGTGACGCGTTGCATTTCAGCGTCGAATTTACTCACCCCATCATCGAGAAACGCGCTGCATTTCCCGTTATTCCACTAATGACCGATATCGCCACCATGACGGCGATCAGCAATGACATCGATTACAGCCGAATTTTTGTTAAC
>JAICXS010000292.1 GCA_025934615.1 Nitrospiraceae bacterium | reverse complement strand
GGCGAGTTCTTCCGCTCGAAACGATTTCCAGAGCCCATCGGCGCCCCGGAAAGTGGGAATGCCGCTATCCGCAGAAATGCCGGAACCGGTCAGCACCGCAACGGCGCGAGCGCGCCGCAATCGTACTCTGAGATCACCCAACAGTGGATCGACGTCCATCCCGTCAGTATACGCGGTTGTTCCCTCCATTCGCACAACGCTATACTCTGGTCTCCTCATGAAGGAGCGGAGCATGCAACAGATTATGGTGGTTGGAGCCGGTGCCGTCGGTGGATTCTTCGGGGCGCATTTAGCCAAACAGTATCCTGCTCGTCTGTCATGTCTTCTCAGACCACGCACTCTCGATGCGGTGCGGTCGCGGGGCTTGACGGTCCGCAGCGCGACCGGCACGTTTACCGTGCATCCGAAGGCGGCTTCAGACCCACGCGACCTTCCCAAGCCGGCTCTCATTATCCTTGCCATGAAAGCGTACGATCTCGATGCCGTGCTGGATCAGCTTGCGCCGGTCATCTCTGAAGACACGGTATTCCTCACGCTGCAAAACGGCATCGATATCGAGGATCGCATCGCTGCTCGATTTCGACGCGAGTCCATTGTTGGCGGCGTGGCCTATATCTATTCGAAAATTGTCGAACCGGGGATCATTGAGCACTACAAGCGTGGATCGGTTGCTGTGGGAGAGCTCTCAGGGGACAGCAGTTCACGAGTGGCGGAGATCGCGGATCTGTTCAAGCAAGCAGGGATTCCCTGCCAAGTGTCTGAAGACATTCGCCGGACGAAATGGGAAAAGATGTGCTGGAATTGTGTGTTCAATCCCTTGACGGTGGTTATCGACGACCGCGTGTCCGCGGCGCTGGCTCATCCTGAATTGTTGGAGATGATTCATCAGATAGTTGAAGAGGTCGCGGCCGTATCGGCCCGCTTGAATGTGCCGCTGCCTGCCGATATGGCCGATCGAGTTCTGCGCTGGACACAAGAGATCCGCGATATCCATACCTCCATGTATGACGATTGGAAGGCCGGTCGGCCGACGGAAATCGATTCACTCAACGGCTACATTGTCCGAAAGGGGCGTGAACTCGGCATCTCGACGCCGATCAATCTGGCACTGACGGGGCTTATTAAAGCTATTACGGAACGTGAACAAACGGGATCGGATATCTTACGCATCGATGGCGCCGTCCTACAGCCGGTAAGTTTGGATCGCGTCGCGCTGGCGCAGTTACCGGCCGAACATCAAATCCCCGACATGAGCGTGTTTCAATCAAACATGAAGGGGCAGGGGATTCGGGTAAAGGGATTATTGGAGATCCCTGCGTGTGAGATCGGTGCCGATCATGTCACGTTTCATGCCTTCGATGGCCGCTTCGCGGCGAGTCTGACGTTAAGCCAGGCTATCGAGTACGGCATCGTGGTGTACCAAATCGATGGACAGGCCGTGCCGGCAAACAAAGGCGGGCCATTTCGGCTCGTTATGCCGGGGCTGGGCGATCTCTGTGCCAATGTGAAGGGAGTATCTCGCATTGAAGTGAGACGCGGTCTGGGGAAAGACACAAGGCCTTCATTACCGGAAGCCTAAGCCCCGATTATTCATGAACTCTTCTACAGTAGTCGATCGATCCGTCCGGTATGGACCGGTGATCCAATGGCCGCGTACCTGAGAGGGTACGAGAAGGTAGGTCTGCCGATCAGGTGCCATCGTCGTCTTGACTGCACGGATGGTAATTGAGATCGCTTGGGGGTATCTGGGCATCTAGTTGAATGGTTCTCGATCCCCACTACGTAAGTGACCGGCTGATTGAGTAGGAATTACGATTCTTCTACACTGGAACCGGCGCGATTTTTGATAGGGATTTTTAGAAGGCCGGTACTGTACTTCCGGTGGCTTGAGTTGTGCGAAGTGAGGGTGTCATGGACGGTCGGCAGGCGGCGTGGCCGGATTCGGCCCCACCCGATTTAGAAGAAGAGAACCGGCGGTTAGCCGGACTGGTCCAGACCCTGGAAACCCGCCTTCAGAAAAGTGAAAAACGCCGCCGCGCGCTCATTCATATCCTACACGACATGCAAGCCGTGGCTCTTCGGATGAATGAGCAACGCACGGCCATGCTGCATATCTTGGCGGATCACGAACAAGATCGCAGTCGACTGGGCCGTCAGGCAGTTCGATTGGATAATTCCCGCCGCGCCCTGCTCCATATCTTGCAGGATGTCCACCATTCCAATGAGCGTTTGGAGAAAAGCCGTAAGGCCATGATCCATATTATGGATAGTTTGCGTGAGACGACAGAGCAGGTGCAACATCGGGAACAAGAACTGCGCGAGAAGCAGGAGCAGTTGGTGCAGGCGGGTAAATTAGCCACCCTGGGAGAGTTGACGACCGGCGTGGCGCACGAATTGAATAACCCGCTCAACAATATCGGCTTATTCCTCGGAAATATCATGGATCATGTGGAAGCCAATCAGGTTGAACCTGAGCGTATTCTCCGCGATCTGCGCCATGCCATGCAGCAGGTTCGCAAAGCGACGACGATTATCGGCCACCTTCGAACATTCGGCCGAGCTGCCCCCGCCATTCGTGAAACGCTCTCCATCAACGATGTCATTACACAGGCGGTGTCGCTGGTGCAAGAGCAACTTCGTCTGCATCAGGTGGATGTGCGGTTGCAATTGGCTCGGTCCAACCCACTGGTATGCGGCAGCGCGATCCAGATCGAACAGGTGTTTATCAATCTTCTCACGAATGCACGCGATGCCGTCTCGAACGCGCCCGTCAAACAGATTACCGTGCAATCGACGGTCGATGACCATCGCGTCACGGTTACCGTGCAGGATACCGGGCCCGGCATCCCTCCGGGGCTGGAGCAACGCATTTTCGATCCATTCTTTAGCACGAAAGACGTCGGAGCCGGAACGGGGTTAGGCCTTTCGATCACCTATGGGATTCTCAAGGATCATCAAGGATCCATTTCAGTAGAGCGCCGTCCCGGTGTCGGGGCGACATTTGTCGTCGAGATGCCTCTTGCCGGAAAACACGACCATCCCAAAGACCTGGCTGCCGTCCCGAGCGGTCCATAAGGTCGGTGAACTGATCGTTTCCATCGAATGACAAGTAGACGAGTGCGCGCATGAGTATGCAGGTCTTAATCGTCGATGACGATCCCGCGTTGCTGCACGCCTTGCCGGAGACGGTTCGGACCCGCATGCGAGACGTGGTGGTCGAAACGACGGATACGGCACATGAGGCTCTCAAGCGCATCGCCGACAAGGATTACGATGCGATCATTACCGATCTCAAAATGCCCGGCATGGACGGGCTGGCTTTGCTTAACGAAATTCGTTCGCTCCGTCCGTTCACCCCCACGCTGCTGATCACCGGTCATGGAGAGCATGACCTCGCGGTGCAGGCGTTGCGTGGCGGGGCGTACGACTTTATACAAAAACCGATCGACCGGGATTACTTCCTCGCCTCCCTCAGCCGCGCCATCCAGGTGTATCAACTCAGGCGTCAAGTGGAGGAGCAGCGCCATGCGCTCGCTCGGCACGCCGAGGAACTTGAATTGCAAGTGGCCGCGCGCACCTGTGAATTGGTCGAGGCGAATGCCGCGAAAGACGCCGCCCTGGTTCGCTCACAGGAAGAAATCGTGCAGCGGACACAGGCCGAGGAAGCGCTCCAACGGCTCAATGAACAATTGGAGCAGCGGGTCATTGAACGGACCCGTGAGTTGACGAAATTGAACGCCGAACTGGTCCGTGAGATTGCCGAACGCAATCAAGCGGAAGCCGAACTGCATAAGAACCGGGAAGAGCTTCGCGCGCTCGCGGCCCGCCTCATGACCGTGCAGGAAGAGGAGCGCCGGCGGATCTCCTGCGAGCTCCATGACGATCTCAACCAAAAGCTGGCCGTGTCCGTGATGAACGCGGAGGCGGCCGAACGACGCTGGTCGCCTCACGAAGAGGTGAATCGCGAGCGGTTGCGCGCGATCCGAAACGAGATCGCCGAACTGTCGGATGATGTGCGCAAACTGGCCTATCGTCTCCACCCCTCCATCCTCGATCACCTCGGTCTGG
>JAICXS010000244.1 GCA_025934615.1 Nitrospiraceae bacterium | reverse complement strand
GACTGCGGCTCGATTAGGCCTTTCCGGAGAACCTCCTCAATCGGTCGTCCAATTTCATCACCAAAGGCTTCGCTTGGAGTTCGACCGATCGGATCCCCGGTCACGTTATGAGACCATGTGTACCGAAGCTCTCGGTCGTGTTCTGACATCCGAATGAAGCGCGCGTGTACGCGATAGGCTTGAGACGGCAGAAGATCTTGTCTGAGCACTTCTGCTTGCGCTGCGAAGAGCACGTGTTCCTGTAGGCGCAGCGTAATGGCGAGGATGTCGCCTGGACTATAAGCGGTGTCCGCCACAAATCCAACCCCTCCCGCGCTGAGATTGACCGACTTTTCCACGAGCCCGATTTTTGCCATATCGCTCTCTAGCTGAATGCTGACCGGCAAGACAGTGGTAATCCTGAAATAATGACGTCGATCTCGTGATGACGGTTGGGGATCGGGCGGCATGGCACATAGAAGTATACCAAAGTCCGGCAGGCATCGGTTCATAGACTCTCTAGCAGCTCCGTACCTTGATCTGACACCATCGATCTGACACCATCGCAATGGAAGTCTTCCCGGGCTTATGGCGAGACCGGAAGACGGGGAGGTCACCACTCACTTGTATCTTTGTTTAACTCCTTCAGAACTCTGTCTTCTACTCCATCGTGGAGCCTACTTAATGCTTCACAATGCCGTTGGACAATGCCGTCCTCCAATAATAATTCAGGGGAGACGCTCCAAATATCAATCAATATCTGACGAAACCGAATCAGCAAAACTTTCTGTCGAGGCAGCACGGCGGAGTCGCCTGGACTTATATCTCGATACTGAGCGACATACCGCTGATAGGCGAGGCGCGCGGCCTGCCACTCAGGCAGGAAAACCAGGTTTTCTAATGCAGCGACGATTGCAGTCGTCTCCTGTATATCGCGTGACGACCTTTCCACAAGAATCACGGCCAGCGCAGTGATATAGCCGACCAGCTCGTGGCGTGTCAGTTCGTCAACCTCAGGGGACATTTTTCGACCACGGAAGAAGCCACCTCCGACTTTTAACTCGACATACAAGGCATCAAGCGCGGCATACGCCACTGCGCTGTTCGTGATGATACATTCCATTAGTCTGGTCGCTCGATGCCCTGCCGACTCCTCGGATTCTCTCTGCAGCATCAGACTCATCTCCTCCTCCATATCATTCGATTCTGCAATTGAGATCAGTACCTGAATGGAAGAGGAAGCAAATACAGGGCCCGATAGATGACAGGCCATTTTCATATTAAGGACTCCGAATTATGGATTCCGAAAAGCAAAAGGATCTCTGTTTCGACAAAAAATGGACCAAATCCTATTCAGCATCGTTTGTCCGTATCAGAAAGGATAATCACCATGTTCAAAATTGATACGGTCGAACTAGCGTCAGTCATTCTCGGCGCTGTTCGTCGAGCCCTTGGTCTCTGCCGATCGGACCGCTATAATGCGACGAGGCTAATTACAATAGGAGGGTGGAATTGATGGAACAGGAGAAATACAATCCGTTCGGGTCATCCATGAATAAAGTCGGTCGGGGTAGTTCGACAGAACGTGACCGAGCGGAGCACGAAGCACCCTCGAAGCAGCCCTCCATCTCGGCGCCTCCCGTTCGGCGGTCGTCCCGCAAAGGCCATCGCACAAAATAACAGCTGTTGGATACTATGGAGAAGACTAGAGTAGGCAGTTGCAGCATAGCCATTGAGGAAGTCTGCGCATAGGTCAATTTATTTCGCCTGTCCTGATCGTTGCTTAAGCCGATAGTTTGAGCTAGGTAGGGATTGTGACGGTCACTGTTACGCCGTGTCCTGACGAATCGATGGAGAGCTGGCCCCCGAGCAGCTGGACACGTTCTTTCAGGAACAAGAATCTGCGGATTGTGAGATCGGTGTCGCCATCCGTTCGTCCACGACTATTGTCGCTCACTTCGAGAACCAGCCACGCTCCCTCCTTCTTAAGCGCGACCCACACGACCGTCGTGCCTGCATGATGGGCAACATGCGTCAGCAACTCTTGAAAGATTCGGAAAAGCTCTGCAGCGTCTTGGCCCCCGGTTCTATCCACATCCTTCACTGAGACGATACAGCGAAGCCCTGTGCGATGTTCAAATGTCGAGGCTTGCCACTGTATGGCGGCAGCAAGACCAAGGTCATCTAATATTGCGGGACGCAACTCGCTACAGATACGCCGGACAGTATCGGACATACGGTCAACCAAGTGGGTCATAAATCGAACTTTCAACAGGACCGGTAAAGGCTCTTGAGGCAACCGACCATCTAGCCACTCTAAATCCGATTTGAACGTTGCTAATAGATGACCGAGGTCCTGGTGAAGATCTCTCGCAATGCGGCCACGCTCGACTTCTCTCGCGCGCTGAATTTGTTCAGAGAGGCACGGCAAGGTTTCATCTTGAGTAAATTGTTCTTGTTGATGATCGGCCGCCTGCCTTCCTGCACCGGTTTTTAGAAGCGACCTCCCTTCAGAATTATTTGCAAAGTGCGACAAGGAAGACTGTCCAGCGGCAGTCTTCTCAATAAACACTGAGAGGCCATCGTCATCCGGCACCGCTTCGATATCGTACCAGTACTCCTCCGAAGGAAAGCGGGTTTTGGATTGAACCGCGAGCCGATCACGAACGGCACGCCGACATTCCTGCTCAAAATGAGAGCCGGCCAGCTCCGGACATGCCTCCCAGATCTCTTGACCAAGCCACTCGCCGCGCGGCTTCTTACTGAAGACAAGCGGAACCGCTTCATTGAGCCAAACAATTCGCCACAATCGATCGAACGCCATGATCCCATGGCGAATGCCGTCGAGAGTATTTGCCAATCTGTGTCGTCGCTCTTCCGATTCTACAAGCGCTTCCTGACGCCGGCTCAGCAGGCGTTCTTTGGCCTCCAGCAGAAGGCGCGCATAGGCGATCGCTTTTCGAGTCCGTTTCGTATGACGATTTGCTTTGGCAGTGAGCTGGTGGATCTGCCGGTCCAATCGCCGCTGCTCGACGACTCGGTTCAACGTGGCTATCAAAACATTATGCTCAATGGGCTTATGAAGAAAGCAGTACACTCCGCTCAGCGTGGCGTAGGCCATCAGATCCTGGCCCAGTTCACTGGACATCAGTATGATGGGCGTGCTCGGGTACCGCTGACGGAGGACGGAGATGGCGGCCACACCCGGTGCATCAGGCAAGCGTGCATCGCTTACGATCACAGCGTAATCCGTAAGGGCGAGTTTTTTGAGACCGGCGTGCAGTGACGCTGCGGTATTCACTCCAGCGCCAGACATCCGGCGTCGCACGGTATCGGCCAACGTGCTTAAAATAATGGGGTCGGCATCGAGGATTAGGATCTGCATGTCGATTACCGATACCCCAACCTTCCAAGATGGCATAACCCGGCAAGACTATCACGGAGCCGAACCATCCGCCACGGCAATCTCCACCATAATGGCGTGATGTCTAACCGATAACGGCCGAGCTCGCATCGGTATTTGGTACTCTCGGTGTTCCCTTGACAGGTTAGGTAAACCCCTTTACGCTGCCGTCACGGAGGCTCTCCATGGTGTGGTGGTACTGGCTCTTATTGGGATTGGTGCTCTTGGCCGCCGAGCTCGCAACGCCGGGAGGGTTTTACATTCTGTTCTTTGGATTAGCGGCCCTGATTGTGGGCGCGCTCGCCGGGATGGAATGGCTCAACACGGCCTGGCTCCAGTGGCTGCTGTTCTCAATTCTGTCCATTCTCTCGCTGTTCCTGTTCCGTAATTCTCTGCTGTTATGGATGAACGCACACGACCCCGTCGAGAATGTGGATTCAATGATCGGAGAGACGGCTGTTTTGACGGAAGACGTACCGCCCGGCAATCCCGGTAAGGTGGAGTTGAGAGGAACGATCTGGAGCGCCCGGAATGCCGGCCAGACTGTATTGACGAAGGGCCACCGCGCTCGAGTAGAAAAGATAGAAGGGCTCACGCTCTGGATCAAGCCCGACGAGTAAGGATGTTGCAAGAGGCGGCGATTAGATCTGCACCGCCTTTCATCCATCCCAGCCCAGACAAAGTAAGACGCGTCCTTATTCCAACGAACATCCTCTTTGTGATCGACGCATCGGCGCGGGGACAAAGACAAGCAAGCTGCTCCAGCAAGGCTGGGAGCTTTCGCCGCGGAGGCGTAGCGGAAGCTACGTTGAGGTGGACTAGCGATTGAGAACGAAACTTCGGGAAGGGACGCGTCTTGCCTTCTATAAAAGTGGCGGACAACGCGCTCAAAATACCGTCCAGCGAAGCCCGAGGTGAAGTCAGAGCCGGAGGCGTAGCCTCTTCAGCACGTTGCTGCTAGAGGTCCCAGGTGCCGCCTGCCTTAAACGCATACGACATAATCGTGCTTTTTTTGTCGGGGTCCTTTTCCAGTTTCAGGGCTTTGGCGTAGAGCTCTACGGCGGTGTCCGGCTTATTTCGTTCCGCATAGATCCGTGCCAGGCCGAAGTGCGCTTGCGCGTCGTC
>JAICXS010000424.1 GCA_025934615.1 Nitrospiraceae bacterium | reverse complement strand
TCAATGTGCCGTCCGTGTTCCATAGTATGGGTGTGGTCCGTTGTCATGGTTTGAGTTCTTCAATTATAAGCTGCTGATTGGTATAGATGTCGATCGCTCCGGCGATTTTCATCGACTCCTCGACGATCGTGCGCGCGCTTAGATTGGAGTGCCGCAAAAGGGCGCGTGCGGCTGAAAGGGCGTAGGGCCCCCCGGAGCCGATGGCGAGAATATTGTCTTCCGGTTCGACGACGTCTCCTGTCCCGGAGATGACAAAGGCATGGTCCTTATCCGCAACGGCAAGCAGCGCTTCCAACCGTCGCAGGATACGGTCCGTTCGCCAATCCTTTGCCAGTTCGACCGAGGCGCGAGTCAGATTGCCTCGATACTCCTCCAGTTTGGCCTCGAATTTTTCGAATAAGGTGAAGGCGTCCGCGGTCGCGCCTGCGAATCCCGCCAAGACCTGATCCTTATGAAGGCGGCGAAGTTTTTTGGCATTGCTCTTCATGACCGTCGTGCCGACCGTTACTTGACCATCGGATCCCATGGCGACGGAGCCGTCTCGGCTTACGCAGAGAATGGTGGTGGAGCGAATTCGTATCATGTCGAGGAGACTCCATGATTCGGTGGTTTTTTGGCCGATGCTCCCTTGGCGCGTGGATGCGATTGATCGTACACGTTGAGCAACTGATCCATCGCGAGATGCGTGTACTTTTGCGTCGTGTCGAGTGAAGCATGGCCCAATAGTTCTTGAATCGCTCTCAAGTCCGCACCTTCATCAAGCAGATGGGTGGCGAAGGAATGCCGCAGTGCGTGTGGGCTGATTCGTCCCACAGGCAGCCTGCTGGAATAGGTTGCGACCAACCGTTCGATGCTGCGAGCCGTGAGGCGTCCACCCCGTGCATTTCGGAAGACGGCCGTCTCGTTCAGTGCCGAATGCGGGGTACTGAGGGCTAAGCGATGAAGAGCCGCCTGATATTCTTTGATCGCTTCCAGCGCGACGGCTCCGATAGGAATTAGACGCTCTTTTCGGCCCTTGCCCTTGACTCGTACAATGCCGTCACTGAAATTGATGTCCTCCCAATTCATGCCCACCAGTTCACCGACGCGGGTACCAGTCGAATATAAGGTCTCTAAAATAGCGCGGTCCCGCAGATCCGCGAGGCGATGGCCATCGGGAAATTCCATCAAGGCGTTGGCCTCGTCTTTTGTCAGCACGCGAGGGAGATGCTGCGGCAGTTTGGGCGTATAGACGTCATCTGCGGGATTGGCTGTCACCCGTCCTTCCCGCAAGAGGAACCGGTAGAAACTGCGCAGCGTGGCCAGTTTCCGGGCAAGCGTCGATTTCTTTTCTTTGTGTTGATCTAAGAACGCCAGATAGTTGCGGATCATGAGCGCGTCGACCATGACAGGTCTGAACGGCTCACCCTGTGGCTTCCGGATAGTCTTGGCAAACGCAACGAATTGGCGCAGGTCAGAGTGGTAGGCGCGAATCGTCTCGCGTGACGCTCCTCGTTCGACCTCTAGGCACGTCACGAAAGCCCGGATCGCATCGTCCATTCTTCAAGATCCTTCACGGCACGCTCACCGATCACACGCCGCTTTTCCTCTTTGTCGCGTACGCGTTGCGGAAGGGGAGGGAAAATCCCGTAGTTCGTGTTCATCGGTTGAAAATGATTCGGGTCGCACGTCGTGAGGTAGTTGATCAAGCTTCCATGTGCACTGGTCGAAGGAGGCGTCAGCAGCGGGAGTCCTGCTAGTCCGCGCATCGCATTGATCCCGGCCAACCCGCCCATTGCGGCCGATTCGGTGTAGCCTTCCACCCCTACGAGTTGTCCCGCGAAGAAAATCGTGCCGAGGGCTTTCAATTGAAGCGTTTCTTTGAGCAGACGGGGCGCATTGATGAACGTATTGCGATGTAGGCTGCCGTACCGGAGAAATTCCGCCTTTTCCAATCCCGGTATCATCCGTAACACACGCCGCTGTTCCGGATACGTCAGCTTTGTTTGAAATCCCACCATGTTATAGCAGGAGCCATGGTGATTTTCTGCGCGAAGCTGGACGACAGCGTGAGGCCGAACACCCGTTTTCGGATCTTCCAGGCCAACCGGCTTCAGAGGACCGAACAACAGAGTCTGCCGCCCGCGCTCCGCCATGACTTCAATCGGGGTACATCCCTCGAAATAGGGAACCTTCTCAAATTCTTTCGGCTGCACTTTGTCGGCTTTCATGAGCGCATCATAGAAGAGATCGTAAGTAGGCTGATCCATGGGGCAATTCAAATAATCGGCCGTGCCTTTGCCATAGCGTGATGCGCGAAAAACTTGGTCCATATCGATGGATTCGGCATCGATAATCGGTGAAATTGCATCATAGAAATACAGACTTTGTTGCTGGGTAAGATTGCGAATCGAAACGGCGAGGCGCTCGGATGTCAACGGCCCAGTCGCAATGATACAGGTGCAATCCGTTGGAATATCTTTGATCTCTTCATGCAGAATGCGAATGTTTGGCTGTTCCTCCAATGTGCGCGTGATGCGCTGGGAGAACAGATCCCTGTCGACGGCAACGGCCGATCCGGCCGGGACACGAACCTCATCTGCGACACGGATAATCAGCGACTTAAGGCGCCGCATTTCTTCTTTCAGAATACCCGGTGCGCTGAGCATATCGCCCGATCCCAGAGAGTTGGAGCAGACGAGTTCAGCCAGAAAGCCCGTTTTATGGGCCGGCGTCGGCTCTTTGGGACGCATTTCGTAAAGCGTGACACGGGCTCCGCGCGAAGCCGCCTGCCAGGCGGCTTCCGACCCTGCCAATCCTCCCCCGATTATGACGACATCATCACGCATAGCTTAATCCAACGGCATTCTAAGGACGGGCCAAAAAGGAAGTCAAGCAAATGAGAGGGAAACCACTGGTTTGACGCATGTAAAATGGCTATGTTAGACTC
>JAICXS010000030.1 GCA_025934615.1 Nitrospiraceae bacterium | reverse complement strand
TTCTTATGCCTAAACCATAGCAAATCATGTGGCTGTGTCAAGGAAGGTAGATGATCCGGTCCGGTTTGACACGACTTTGAATCGAGTGATAAGTTGTCGTTCCACTTATTTTGATAGTGCATGGAATCCAGTTGAGCATAGATATGGTTCGCGATTCAGAGCATCAGTGCGACGATAGCACTGGGAAAAGCCCCAGCCCGATGAAAGCTCCACGGGCCTGCCGTATCGAAACGCAAATTCATCGGCGCAGCAAAGCGAAGGCAGTCCTCCCACTTGAGGCGGAATGGCAGGTTGGTGCCGAGCGTCCTGTCAATCTCAAGATGCAGGCCGACAAGATGGATACGCACGGGAATGCCGGTCGGTAGCGCGACACCCCAGCAGCCCTCTCCCATGCGCTCTTCCTAGGATGATCCCACGCCTTGCTAGGGCTTTCGGCAGAGAGAAGCTTAGGTCCTTTGTGCGCTTGAATTTGTTTTGCCGGCAAGGATAAACTCCGAAAATCCTCATTAGAAGTCAATAGCTTGATGGTGAGGTCCAGTGAACGGTACTGAATTACTCCTCGACTATCTATCGCGATATTTTCCTATCCTATTGTTCGTTGGAATTGCCATGGCGTTTGGAGTCGTCACGCTGGTACTCAGTTATGTGGTGCAGCCGAAGTACCCGGAATCGGAAAAGCTGAGCGCCTATGAGTGCGGCAGCGAGCCTTTTTCCGATGCGCGCATGCCGTTTCCCGTACGGTACTACATCTTCGCCATGCTGTTCGTGATCTTCGATATCGAAGTGATTTTTCTCTATCCTTGGGCGGTGGTTTACGGGCAGATCGGGTTGTTCGGATTAGTCGAAATGCTGGTCTTCATCGCTCTGTTTTTGGTGGCATATGTCTATGCCTGGCGGAAAGGCGCTCTTGAATGGGACTGAGGGACGTAATCGTTAACCGTTAAACGTCGCAAAGTAGCACGATTCACGAATAGCGTTTAACGAATAACGGGGTGCATCATGGGGTTAATCCAAATTGGGCGGCATGAGAAGGACGGACAGTCGGACGTTATCGTGACGACGCTTGAGCGGGCCGTGAATTGGGCGCGAAAAGGGTCGCTGTGGCCGATGACGTTTGGGCTGGCGTGCTGTGCGATCGAAATGATTGCGGCAGTGTCCTCCCGCTACGATATGGATCGATATGGCGCCGGCGTCTTCCGGGCGTCCCCCCGTCAGTCCGACTTGATGATCGTCGCTGGTACGGTCTGCCGCCGCATGGCGCCCGTCATCAGAAAAATTTACGATCAAATGCCGGAACCGAAATACGTGATTGCGATGGGATCGTGCGCGACATCAGGGAATATTTATGACAGCTACAGTGTCGTCCAAGGCGTAGACCGGTTTGTGCCGGTCGATATTTATGTGCCCGGATGTCCTCCGACGCCGGAGGCGCTGTTCGACGGCATTTTAAAGCTGCAAGAACGCATCATGCTCAAGCGGGTCTTCACGAAGCAGCCCGATCAAGTGCACATGAAAGCATAGTTGTAAAATTCGACTGAACTAGAAACCGACAACTCAAAACTCATTCGAGGTTATGCACGCCTTAGCCGAGCGGATTCAGCAGGAATATCCCAGAGGATTTATCAAAGCCGTCGAATGGCGCGGCGATGTCGCGGTGACGGTGACGCGCGAATTCTTGCACGATATCGCTCGATTCGTCCATGACGATCCCGAGATAGATTGCGATTACATCGTGCATGTCAGTTCAGTCGATTGGCCGGATGACGAAGAGCGGTTTGAAGTCGTGTATGAAGTCTATTCGATTCGAAAGCGCCATCGGATTCGCTTGAAGACGCGGGTTCCGGAGTCCGATTGCATCGTGGACTCGCTAACGGATCTCTGGAGGGGCGCTGAATTCATGGAGCGTGAAGTCTACGACATGATGGGGATCCGCTTCCGCCATCATCCGGACTTGCGTCGTATTCTCATGCCGGACGAGTACACCGAAGGGTATCCCCTCAGAAAAGACTTTCCCGTACAAGGAAAAGGCTGGCGAGATACATTCGAATTCTTGAACGAGACAACTTAAAAAGATGTGACGTGAAAGAGACGACCACCAAGCCCGTACTCGACGATCAACGGACCACCGTCTATAAGGTGGATCCGGAGCATCCGGAGAGCGAAAGCCTTCCGACGCTTCGAACCGAGGAATTGCTGCTCAATATGGGGCCGCAACATCCCAGCACCCATGGGGTATTAAAAGTCATCCTGGAGTTGGAGGGGGAGCGGCTCGTCAAGTCAACCCCGGTGATGGGGTTTTTGCACCGCGGCGTAGAAAAGCTCGCAGAGGACGGCACGTACCATCAATTCATTCCGCATACCGACCGCCTGGATTATGTGTGTGCGATGTACAACAACTTCGCCTATTGCCGTGCGGTCGAGAAGCTCATGAATATTACGGTTCCCGAGCGGGCGGAGTACCTCCGCACGATCGTAGCGGAAGTTCAGCGCATCATCGGGCATCAATTCTGGTTGGGTACGCAAGCATTGGATATCGGCGCGATGACGGTCTTTTTCTATGCTTTTCGCGACCGCGAGATCCTGCTCGATTGGTTCGATGAATTGTGCGGTGCCCGCCTGACGACGAGTTGGTATCGGATCGGCGGCGTGGAACGAGACCTCACCCCGGCGCTGATTCAAAAACTCCGTCAGTTCCTTGATTATTTTCCGCCGAAGATCGATGAGTATGTCGTGTTTTTGGAGAAAAACCGAATTTGGGTGGCAAGGACCAAGGGTGTAGCCGTCATATCGGCCGAAGACGCATTGAGCTTTGGTCTCAGCGGTCCGACGCTGCGAGGCTCAGGTGTCGATTACGATCTGCGAAAGTATGAGCCCTATTCGGCCTATCCGAGGTGCGAATTCAGCGTGCCGGTCGGGAAGAATGGGGATACGTACGATCGGTACTGGATTCGCGTCCAGGAAATGTACGAGAGCGTCAAGATTATTCAGCAATGCCTGGATCAGATGCAGGAAGGTCCGGTGATGGCCGATGTGCCGAGCGTCACGCTGCCGCCCAAAGAACGCGTCTTCACCAATCTTGATTCCATGATCCAACAGTTCAAATTATTCTCTCAAGGCTTCAATGCGCCTCCTGGAGAGATCTATTGCGGTACGGAAGCGCACAAAGGCGAGCTTGGTTTTTACATTGTCAGCACGGGAGGCGGCAAGCCATACCGGCTGAAGATCCGCTCTCCGTCCTTTATTCACATGGGAGCGTTCGACTATATGTCACGCGGGTACATGATTGCCGATGCGGTCACAATTTTTGGAACGTATGACATTGTCATGGGCGAATGCGACCGGTGATAGGATGCTGAAAATGGCCTCCAACCTCTTGGCGCGTTTGGGAATGAGGAAAAGAGATGGGTCTGAAGCCTGCCACGAATCCTGAAGTTGAAGCAAAACCGATTGAACTGACAATCGACGGTCGATCTGTGTCGGCCAGCGATGGCGTGTCTCTTTATGATGTTATTTCGAGCACGGGCAAGATTGTGCCGGCCATGTGCTATCACTACACCTTCGATCCATTTGGGTCCTGCGGCATGTGTCTCGTGATGGTGGAAGGGAAAAAGGCGCCCGTTCGTTCCTGTACGGCGAAAGCCGCGGCCGGGATGATAGTCCGGACAGAGGGCGACGATCTGTTTCAGGCGCGGAAAAAGGCCGTAGAGAAGCATTTATCCGTGCATCCGCTCGATTGCCCGGTCTGCGACGCCGATGGACATTGCGAGCTGCAAGACATGGCGTTTCAGCATCAAGTGACGAATCTCGCCAACGCCAAGCAAAAACTGATTCCTGAAGACACGCGCAGTCTTGTGCTGGACTTCAACATGAACCGGTGTATCGCCTGCGGCGAATGCATCAATGTCTGTAAAGATGTGCTGATGATCGACGCGCTGCAATTCATGAAGAAAGGCGGATTCAATCAGGTCGTCGCGAAAGGAGATCAACCTCTGTCGTGCGAGTTTTGCGGGGACTGTCTCGCCGTGTGCCCCGTCGGCGCGATCACCAACAAATTTTCTAAATATCTCTACAAGCCGTGGCAGTTGAAGAAGACGACCACCACGTGCAATTACTGCGGCGATGGCTGCCAGATGCATGTGGAGACCAAGGACCGGGAAGTGGTCAGAGTCACCTCTCCGTTATCCTGGAAGAATAAATGGGGCGATCGCTCGGAAACCGCCAAGGGACATGGCGGCATCTGCGTGCGTGGGCGATTCGGGTTTGAATACATCGACAGCACGGCGCGTTTACAGCAGCCGCTTATGCGCCGTGACGGCAAGCTCGTTGAGGCGCCATGGCTTGAAGCGGTGCACTCGGTGGTCGATCGTTTGGCCGATATCAAAGCCAAGCATGGCCCGGATGCCATTGCCGGCTTGATCACGGCTCGATGCACGAACGAGGAACTCTATCTGTTCCAGAAACTCATGCGGGTCGCGATTGGAACGAATCAACTCGACAGTAGTGCCCGGTATGGCCACATCAATTTTGTGCGAGCCGCGCAACAGGCTGTAGGCGTAGGGCGGGCGATGAACGATTGGGAGGATCTTACCAAGGCCAAGGCGATCCTCTTGGTCGGCAGTAATCTGACCGAGACGAATCCGCTCACGTCCGTGCGTGTCAAGGATGCGATTCGCATTTACAAAGCTCAAGTCATCGTTGTCGACTCCGCTCAGACGAACATCGCCCGGCTCGCATCCCATCCCATGATGGTGAAGCCGGGCAGCGAGGGCGTTTTTGTGCAAGGTCTCGTGAAGTCGGTCATTGAACAGGACCTGATCGATACCGAGGCGACGGCGAAATATCCGAAGGCCTTCGCGGTCCTCCAGGAGGCCGTTGCGAAGCTCTCCTTCGAATCCATTACGGCAGCGACCGGTATCGCGCTTGACCAGATTCACGAAGCGGCATCGATTTTTGCTGAAGCGCCCCGTGCGATCATTCTTTGCGCCGAAGGCGTCGTCCGCCGGCCCGCTGGCTATGAGAAGATCTTGTCTCTCATGGACCTCGCATGGATTACGGGGAAACTCGGTCGCCCCGGTTGTGGGGTGACCACGGTGACCGAAGAAATTAATGAGCAAGGCGCGGTCGATATGGGGGCCGCGCCGGAATTCCTGCCCGGTCAGGCGCCCATCACCGATGCGGCGGCCCGCGATCGATTTGCAAAAGCGTGGGGCGCTGAATTGCCGGCGCCGGAAAAGGGAGCGACGCTCACGGAAATTCTCAAGCGCTGTCGAAATGGCCAGATTAAGGCGCTGTATATCGTCGGAGAGAATCCTCTAGCTACGTTGCCTAAATCAATGGATGTGCAGGCTGCCTTGAAGGGCTTGGACCTGTTGGTGTGTCAGGATCTCTTCCTGACCGAGACAGCCCGCTTCGCACATGTCGTACTTCCCGCCTGTAGCTATGCGGAAAAAGAAGGAACCTTTACCAATTTAGAGGGCAAGGTTCTTCGGATTCGGCAGGCGATGGATCCGGTTGGAGAGAGCCTTCCCGATTGGCACATCATGACGGCCATCGCGTCGGGACTGGGTTGTCAGCTCGACTATGAATCGCCCCATGATATCCAGCGCGAGATTATGAAACTGTTACCGGGATACTACAACCTTGGACAGCCACGAAAGCCCGCCCCTGATCCTAATAAATATCTCTCGAACGGGTATAGCGCCGAGGTGAAGGCGCGATATCAGCCTCAAATGGAGGCGATGGCAGCTACGCAGGCGGCAAAACCGTTTGCCCTCGCGCTTGGACAGCTTCTGTATCACTCTGGAAAGCTGTCGACGCAAGCTCCGGGATTGATCACCATCGCCCCCAACACCGGACGTCTTCACATGAACGCGAAGGATATGGAGCGGCTGGGATTAACGGATGGGACCAAAGTCCGTGTCACCACCGCGCAAGGGAAATTGGATGTCGGTGTGCAGGCCGACTTGGCGATGTTGCCGGGATCGTGCTTTTTCCCCGAGCACTTTAATGAGCCTCCTGTCAAGGATCTGATGGCCGTCGAGATCGATCGCCACACCGGAGTTCCGTATTTCAAGTTCACGTCGGCCACCATTCAAAAGGTTTGAAGCGCAATGGGTCAATCGGCGAAAGAGGGAGCGGGGAGGAGCGTTACGATATCGAAGCTGTTTACCTTGGTCCCATGTCCCTCGTCTCTCGCCGGGGAATAACTCTATGAGCGTTGGAGCATTCACGAAGCGGGTCTGGCAAGCCGCTCTCTTTACGGAAATATGGGACGCGATGAAGGTCACGTTCAAGCATATGTTTCACCGCCCGATTACGTTTCAATATCCGAGAGAGCAGCGGACGATTCCGGACACGCACCGCGGGGCGCTCGGCCTGCTGCGATATGACGATGGCCAAGAGCGTTGCGTGGGATGCGATCTCTGTGAAGCGGCGTGCCCTTCCCACTGCATCAAGGTTATTAGTTCCGAAGATAAGTCGCTCCCCTTGCAGCGATTTGCCAGCGAATTTTATATCGACATTACGAAATGTGTGTTTTGCGGATATTGCGTTGAAGCATGCCCGGTTAACGCGTTGGCGATGACGAAGATGTATGAATACTCGACGCACGACAAACGGACGCTGCTGTTCGACAAGAAGCGGTTGTACGACATCGGCGAACGCCATTTGACGGATGCGAAAAAATATCTCTATGCCCATGGCCAAGAAAAAGAAGGGCAGGAGAGCCGCGAGTATCGGTATTTTTTCCCGCAATCGGTGATTAAACCGACGCAGCCCCCGCCTAAGCATCTAATGAAGCAGGTCGATGAGAAAAGTGCGTAATTTCGTTTCATCTCGGGTCTGATCGTATGGTCCCAATCTTTTTTGTCTATTTTTCGTTGGTGAGCATCGTGGCAGGGGTGTTCACGGTGGCGCTCAGAAGCCCTGTGCATTGTGGACTGGCGCTGCTGACGCTGCTGCTGCATGTGGCAGGATTGTTTGTGCTGCTGAACGCGGAGTTTCTCTTCGCGGTACAGATCATCGTTTATGCGGGCGCGATTCTGGTTCTCTATCTCTTCGTGTTGATGTTGCTGAATCTGAAGTCGGACGAGCGGTACCTGCATTCGAAATATGTCGTGATGCTCTTCGCGGCCATAGCGATCTGCGGCGAATTGGTGCTGTTGATGATGCAGTCGCCCTTTAGTGGGTCCAAGGGAGATGCGCCGGCCGAAGCGGTCTTGAAGGAGGGCGCCAGTTATGCGGTCGGCATTAAAATGTTCAGCGAGTACTTGCTGGCCTTCGAGATCGTCGGGGTCTTTCTTCTGGGGGCTATCATCGGTGCGATTGTCTTAGCCAAGACGCCGGTGAACGGCGAGACGGAGAAAGGAGCTGTTCGTTAACCCATCAATCGAAAAGCAGGATGTGATCCGATCCTGCTCCTGTTTAGCGAGTAACGTTTAACGAATTATGGCTGTTCCACTGAGTGCATACATCGTCGTCAGCGCCGTACTCTTTACCACGGGACTGATCGGTGTGCTGATCCGCCGGAATTTCATCATTGTGCTGATGTCCGTCGAGATCATGCTGAATGCCGCCAATATTAACTTGGTCGCCTTTTCTCACTATTTGGAGTCGATGGCCGGCCAAATCATTGCGCTGTTCATCATCGCCATCGCGGCGGGCGAAGCGGCCGTCGGCCTTGCCATTATCATTGTCGTGTTCCGCGGGAAGATCTCCACCAACGTCGATGAAATGAATCTGTTGAAATGGTAGTGGCGTGAACGTGTTCGATGTGCTCGTCGTGTTGATCCCTCTGTTTCCGCTGACGGCCGTGCTTTTGAACGGTCTGCTCGGACATCGATACTCCCATGACCTGGCGCATCGACTGGCCTGGGGATCGGTCGGATTGTCGTTCCTCTGCTCCATCGCCGTTTTCGTAAATACGATTCAGACGGGCCAAGCGCGCGAAGTCATCGCCTATAAATGGATCTTCGGCGGCGATCTGACCATCAACCTCGCGTTTCTGATCGATCCGCTGAGCTGCATCATGCTGCTCATCGTCACCGGTGTGGGCTTCCTGATTCACCTCTATTCAGTCGGATACATGCATGGTGAAGAAGGATTTACACGCTTCTTCACATACATGAATCTGTTCATGGTCTCGATGCTCCTCCTCGTGATGGGCAACAATTACGTCGTGCTCTTTATCGGATGGGAGGGCGTGGGGCTCTGTTCGTATTTATTAATCGGGTACTACTTCGATCGAGTCTCTGCCGCCAAGGCGGCGACGAAAGCCTTTGTCGTGAACCGGATCGGGGACGCGGGATTCCTCATCGCGATCTTTTTAGTATTCGTCAATTTCAAAACGCTCGATTACACCCAAGTATTGGCGAATGTCAGTCACTTGTCCTCCGAAATGGCGACCGCGATTGCCCTCTGCTTACTCATTGGCGCTGTCGGTAAATCGGCGCAATTACCGCTGTACACGTGGCTGCCCGATGCTATGGAAGGTCCCACGCCGGTGAGCGCATTAATCCATGCCGCGACGATGGTGACCGCGGGTGTCTATATGATCGTCCGCAATCATGCGATTTACGACATGGCGCCCATGGCCATGACGGCTGTAGCCTGGATCGGCGGGATCACCGCGCTTTTCGCGGCGACCATCGGCCTCGTCCAGACCGACATTAAGCGCGTGTTAGCCTACTCGACCGTCAGCCAGCTCGGCTACATGTTTCTCGCCTGTGGTATCGGCGCGTATACGGCGGCTATCTTTCATCTGATGACGCATGCGTTTTTTAAAGCCTTGCTGTTTTTGTCGGCCGGCTCGGTCATCCATGCCTTGAGTGGAGAGCAGGATATTCGAAAAATGGGCGGACTCAAAGATCGGATTCCCTTGACCCATGCGCTGTTCCTTATTGGGACGCTCGCGATTGCAGGAATCTTTCCCCTGTCCGGATTCTGGAGCAAAGATGAAATCCTTGCGCACGCGTTCATCAACCATCAGTACGTGCTGTATGGAATGGGAGCGGTGGGAGCCTTTTTGACGGCGTTTTACATGTTCCGTCTCACATACCTGACATTTTACGGCCATTCCCGCATGGACCACCATACGGCTCAGCATGTTCACGAATCGCCAAGCATCATGATCGGTCCCTTAGTCGCCTTAAGTGTCTTGGCGGTTATCGGCGGATTTCCCGGTGTGCCGCCTGAATCCGGCTGGTTTCATGCCTTCCTGCATCCCGTGACCGCGGCCGCTGGAGCCGGCGGCGAGCATGGCGGTGCTGGGATTGTTCTCATGTTGATGAGCATTGCGACGGTCATCGCTTTATTAGGGTGGGGCCTGGCCCATTATCTCTATGCGGTTCGGGCCGAGGCGGCGCCTGAGCTTGCCGGGCGATTCCCAGCTATCTATACGACGCTCCTGCACAAATACTACGTCGATGAACTGTACGACTTCTTGTTTGTGGAGCCGACAAAACAATTGGGTCGAGTGTGGGATTGGTTCGATCGTACGGTCATCGACGGCATTGTGCGGGTGGTTGGGCACGGAACGGAGTCCGGAGCAGCGGCGAGCACGTGGGTCGAAAAGCATGTCATTTACGCTGGTCTCAATGTGATCGGGTATGGCAATCACTTAATCGCTCGGTCCTGGCGACGGCTCCAGAGCGGGATGGTCCATCACTATGCCGCGATTATCGTCGCAGGATTGTTTATTCTGGTCCATCTGATTTTACTGTGGTGGAGCGGTGCACTGCCCATGGGCCTGGCACTCAAATAGGCAGCCCTTAGCGGTCAGCCATCAGCTTCAGCAAAAAGCTGATCGTTGAGAGCTGATAGCCGACGGCTGATTTACTATGTTAGATGAACTGACATTCGGATTTCCCATCCTGTCGCTGGTGCTGTTCTTTCCTCTTTTGGGTGCCATGATTTTGTGGTTGATCCAGGATGAGGATTTGCTCAAAAGCAGCGCACTCGGCATGGCCGTGCTGGAGCTGATTCTCGCCGGTCTTGTGATCTATCATTTTCAGCCGAATACGGCCGCCATGCAGTTCGCCGAGCGCGTGCCGTGGATTCCACCCCTTGGTATCAGTTATCACGTGGCGGTCGATGGGATCAGCGTCCTATTCGTCGGGCTCACCGCTCTTCTTACAACCTTGATCATTCTCTATTCCTGGGACACGGTTCGCCATCAGGCGAAAGCGTACTTCATGGCGCTCTTGGCATTTGAGTCGGCGACCATGGGTATTTTCGTGTCGATCGACCTGATTTTATTCTTTGTGTTTTGGGAATTGATGCTGATTCCCAGTTATTTCCTCATCAAGCTCTGGGGCCCCGGTGTAGACCGGCACTACGCGGCGCTCAAATATGTGCTCTATACCCTCTTGGGCAGCGTCTTCATGCTGGTCGGTATCGTCCTGCTCGACTTGAACTACCACGGCTGGGCGATGATGCATCATATCGAGCCCTCCTATACCTTCGACCTTCTGGACCTGTTAACCGTTCCGATCCCGCTGGGTCAACAGATCTTGATCTTTTGGCTGCTCTTTCTCGGACTCGCGTTCAAGGCGCCTTTGTTTCCTTTTCATACGTGGTTGCCTGATGCGCTT
>JAICXS010000456.1 GCA_025934615.1 Nitrospiraceae bacterium | reverse complement strand
TAGAACAGCTTGCGCGGTCCATCATCGCCATTAGCGTCTATCAGCAACCGATTAGGCCGGCGGACTGTGACTTTGAAGTCGTGCTCGATGTGCAATAGAACGCCATTCTCGTTTGCAGATGGTCGGATTGTTTTAGCCCGAAACGAGAATTCGTTAGCGAGCAGCGTCTCGCCCATCTTCGCTACAGCCGTGCGTGCGTTTTCACTGATTGTCGGTTTCGGCGGGTTGGCGGCGAGAGCAACTGAGCTAGCGGGCATCGCCAGACCAATGGCAACGGCGACGTACAGCCGCGTGAGACGGGTCCTGTTCATGCTCTTCATGGTTTGTCTCCGACGCTTAGCCGCATTCAAGCTCACTCTACGATAGTTTGGCACCGCTCCGCGGCTAATTCCATGGCTGAAAGTCTAGCCTTTCCCTAAACAGCCCCCGTCAAACCCGCCGATGGCCGCTGCTCGCGCAGGGCCGTCAGATGATTGAGGCGTCCTATGAAACGATCGCCCAGTAGCAAACTACTGGCAATCACCCGCGATAATATTCGGATGCTTGAGCGACTTTTCCAAGTTTGAACATCCAGCCGTTAGCCTGACTGACTGGGACGGCAGTCCTGCCAGCTGCTGCGCCCGCACGGGAGCAATACCGGCCGTACCGATTAACACGACCGCCACGATCATCCTGATCGCTCCAGCGACGGTCAGCCGCCGACCGCTGCGTCACTCTTTAGTAGAGAAAGGATCTCTAGCCTTTGATCTAGATCAATGTGGCCATCGAGTCGGTGCAACTACGGTCGGCCGCCGCTGAAGGAATAGGGGATGAAGATCAGCCGTCGACTCACCTGGTGCTGACAAGGAGGCGAATTGGCTGCCGGCGCCTGCAGGGAAGTTCATTCTGATGATGCGGCTCTACTGGCCCAACGATCATGACCCATCGATCCTGGATGGCACCTGGACGATACCCCCAGCGAAAAAGGTCGGCTGAATTCCCAGACAGTGCGGAGACGACCAATGCCTGTAATCAATTGGTCCCAAGCCGTGCCTACCACAGCGCAGTACGACCGCAATTCGGTGCCACGCGGCGGTTGCGTAGCCATGTCCCAATCATCGTCTAATTGCCATGACCCCAATGAATCATATTGATAGTCGCGGGAAATGGTTGAAGCGCGCAGTGGACGAAGTGCGCCGCTTCACGGTACTCTTCATCTATCTGTGGATATTGTTCGGGCTTTTCGTGCTGAACGAGAGGATCATTCTGGGGCAAAGAGGCATCGGCTTTTCGTCACAGGGGTTTGCACTCATCAACGCCCTGATTCTGGCAAAGGTAATGCTAGTTGCGGAAGACCTCAACCTGGGCCGTTGGCTGGATAAGCGACCACTGATCTATCCGATTCTGCACGACTCTCTGCTTTTCACTGTGCTGTTCATCGTCTTCCACGTCGTAGAGAAGGTAGTGATCGGTCTGTTTGCAGGTGAGACGACGTCGGCAAGTCTGCCCGCAATTGGCGGTGGTGGCTTGGCCGGCCTGCTATGCGTGGCGGTGATCTTGTTCTTCGAACTAATGCCGTTCTTCGCGTTCAGGAATTTCAGCCGGGCATTAGGGCCAGACCGGATAAACGCATTGCTCTTCGGGAGCGCATGCGATTTAACAGATAATGGAGAACATCACACATGAGTGGATCCGTGTTGTCAGGAGCCGCCCGCAGAGCGAAGTCCAATGCAGCAGCCGAGAGCGCAGACTGGGGCCATGCTTGTCCTTGCTGTCGTGCACTGTTCCACGGATTGGTTTGGAGTAATTAACATGACAGCCATCTGGATTGCCGTTGCCGTCACGCTGCTGACATTCGCCGGTGGGATGGCGGGTTTCAAGCTGCAAATACTGCTGCCCGAGGAACACTCGGCGGACAAGTCGAAAGACATGATCGGATCGGTCATGGGTCTCGTCACGCTGCTGCTGGCGCTTGTTCTCGGCACTGTCGTCGCCTCGGCGTATGTCTACTCGACGACACAGCAGTCCGAGATTCAGGCACTCTCGGCGCAGGTGTTGCAACTGGACGAGGCGCTGGCGCAATTCGGACCTGAGGCCAAGCCGATCCGCGACAAGTTGAAGGAAAACCTCGGCAACAGCCTCAAGCTCATCTGGGGCAGTCGGAGCGTGGACCCTGGAGAACTGCATGTCGCCAAGGCGGCGGCCGCGTTGCATGGGTTTGGTGCCGCCATTCGGTCGCTCGACGCCAAGACGCCGGAACAGAAGGATGCGCTTGCTGCGGTGAACTCGCATTTTGCACAGTTCGAACAAACGCGCTTGCTGATGTCCTTGCAGCTTACTAACTCGTTTTCCAGGCCGCTGCTCGTCGTCGTGATATTCTGGTCATTCTTCCTGTTCGGTGGGTTCGGCCTGTTGTCCCCCATCAATGCCACCACAATCGGCTCGCTTGCCTTCGGGGCGTTCGCTGTCGGCAGTGCGATCTTCCTGATCATCGAGCTCAGCCAGCCCTACACCGGTCTGGTCCGCATCTCGCCCGCGGCGCTCGAACAGACGGTCGATTCGATCAACAGGTGACCGGCGAAAACTTACGGGCCGGCCGCGCAGCCAGCCCATACAGAGTGTTAACTGCCGCGTTCGCGTTGGGTATAGCAGAAATGGACGCTCATTCATCGGACGCATGAGCAGCGG
>JAICXS010000093.1 GCA_025934615.1 Nitrospiraceae bacterium | reverse complement strand
GAAGACCCGACCGTCAACCGATTGCAAGACATGCTGGCCGGTCTGCTCGGCAAAGCAGCCGCCCTCTTTGTTCCGTCCGGTACTATGGCGAACCAACTTTCGATTCGGGCCCACACTCAACCCGGTCAGGAAGTGATCGTAGAGAGCACGGCCCACATCGTGCGCTATGAACAGGGAGCGGCCTCGGCGTTATCGGGGGTTCAGCTTCATTGGGTGCGTGGCGAGCGCGGTCTGCTCACAGCGGAGCAAATTGAAACAGCCATCCGTCCTCGCGATCCTCATACGCTTCCCACGGCTCTGATCTGCCTTGAAAACACGCATAACAGCGGCGGCGGCTCGATCTACCCGCTGGCGACGATTGCGGCGATCCGATCTGTCGCACAACGCCACGGTGTTCCCATGCACCTGGATGGCGCCCGTCTCTTCAACGCCGTGGTCGCCACCGGCGTATCGGTAGCCGACTATGCACGCCATTTCGACACGGTATCCGTGTGTCTCTCAAAGGGGTTAGGCGCGCCGGTTGGATCGCTCATTGCCACAAACGATCTGATCCTCATCGACAAGCTGCGTCGGTTCCGACGAATGTACGGCGGCGCCATGCGCCAAGCCGGCATCCTAGCCGCCGCGGGTATTTATGCGCTGGAGCACAATATCGAACGGCTCACGGAAGACCACAGGCACGCCAATCGTCTCGCGCAGATCCTTCACAAGATTCCGTCCGTTTCATTGAACCCCGCACACGTGGAAACGAATATCATCGTGTTCGAGGTGGAGGACAACGGCCGCTCGCCTGCCGAGATTGTGGCTGGGCTGAGGCAAGACGGCGTACTTATCAATGCGATCGGCGGGCGTCGCTTTCGCGCCGTGACGCATTTGGATATCAGCAGCGACAATATTGAAGAAGCCGGCCAGGTGTTCACTGCGACCCTTACTCCTTAGCCTATGCGGGGTCTTGACCCGTCCTGCAACGGTATTAGCTATGTGGTTAACGGAAGTGAACTAGCTAAGGAGGTGCAACATGAATCTCATCCGTTGGGATCCTATCAAGGAACTGGAAGATATGTCTGAGCGGTTAAACCGCATGTTTGCTCGGCCCCTGTCGCGTCGCGACAACGGAAAAGAAACGTTGACGGTCGCAGATTGGGTGCCTACCGTCGATATCGAGGAAGGGGAGCAGGACTATCACATCACGGCAGAACTGCCCGGTCTCTCAAAAGAGGACGTGAAGATCACGCTCCAAGAAGGTGTGCTGACGCTTCAGGGACAACGCAAACAGGAGAAGGAAGAAAAAGGAAAGCGGTTTCATCGAGTAGAACGCTCGTACGGAGCATTCGTCCGAAGCTTTGCACTGCCCGATGCGGTCGATGAAACGAAAGTTTCCGCCGAGTTTAAAGATGGCGAGCTGCATATCCGCCTGCCCAAATCCGAGAAGGCCAAACCCAAAGCGATTGAAGTCAAAGTCGCCTGACCGGTAGGAATGACGGAGGGAGCCTGCCCTTTGGGGTGGGCTCTTTCTCCGTAGCGTTTGGTGCCACTGACCCTCAATTCCTCGTCTCTTCACAACGTGCTCTCTGCGTACTGGTCTTGGAAAGAAAGGCCATCATGAAGGCTGCGAGATCGGAGGGCTTATCTCGCAGCCTTAGAGAGGACCGCCACCCGGAATGGCGAGAAGGAATGGATGAACCTGTTACGCCCCGCGTGCCGCAAAGCTTGAGGAATCGTGAACCGCTGTGCGATGGCGAACATCCTGCGTTGAGGGTACGGGAATAGGGATTTTCGAGGTATCCTCTTCTTTCTGCCGTTTCATGGCGCTTTCCCTTTCTCGGCTCAACGCCAGATCACTCAAGACCAATACAACTTGGGGGACGTCGTCTTCGTGTCCAGTCCGCTCAATGAGCGTTATGTGCGTCTGCGAATCCGACCAATGCGTTTTTTTCTCTGCATACACATCGTCGGTCACCGCTAATTGCGGGCCCTCCGTCGCTTGTGGATTCCCGTAAGTCTGTTTCAGTCGATCAACGAAAGGCTCAATTTTCCCTCTCAGCCGGTCGGGGTTATACCTAATCGTGATCTCCGCCAATCGGCCCCTGTAGAAGTCGTAGTGGACTCGCGTGATATATGGATCCGTCGGCCGGTCCACGATATGTACGGTAGACTGGGTCTGAGACGACCCCACACGGGTCCGACCTGGATGGCTGCCATGCAGGTCGGCGATTCCCATACCAAGATGCGCCTTGTCAAAGCTCCGAGGCAAAACCGGTGTGTCCTCGGCCGAAACCTCACTACTCATCAGCGTGCCCGCGATTGCCAAGGCGAGCAGCGCAGCCGATGCTACTTGTTTCATGGCGCCACCTCCTTCCATAAAAGATGCAAGACATACTTTCACGTCCATCGCCATCCCACGTCACCGACAGAGGAGCGCGGGTTCGGCCTTACGGGACCGGCTCCCTCTATCGCGACAATGTACGAACACATTGAAACATCGTCCCAAGTCTTCAACTTCCATAACGCTTCCCGAAGTGGGAGCGGGCCCCCCGGATGGATCGTTCAGCTCAGGCTGCCCTTTTCTGTGAACGTTCACTCTCCCACGGGCCCTCTAGCCTATCATCGTCACGCAGGCTCGCCCACACAGCTGCGCCCCACGTGAAGACCATGAGTAGTAACAGTAGCATGGCGGGGTACATGCCTTTCACCTCCTTCTCGTCGAAATATTAGTTTCTAGTGATCTCGCTTTGTCTTTGCAATAATGTCGAGCACAACAAAGTCAAGCTCTTGAACCGGACGAGGAATGTTCGGCTTGTCACGTGTTCCGACCTGGGCCACCGGCGGATAAGCCTAGTGGTGCCTTTGAAGCACGCCGTCCACTCAAGAGACGCCGGCTCGCCCTATGCATTTCCGGAAATGCGGTTCTCTCTGTTTCGCTGTCGAGATCGTGAACTCGGCCCTCCTTGACTTTTTTCATCCCGCCATTATTGACAACAGCGAGGCCGGGTGTTCCGGCAGTCGAGACCGAGTACATAAACCGTCACGAAAGGAGGGACGCTATGAAAAGGTTTATCGTTATGCTGTCGGCGCTGTCCCTGCTCCTGGCGGGGGCGATTCTACTGATGCCATCGTCTGCGGCGGCTGCGCCGTGGATTTCCGGGGCTGATTCCTATGCGGCTGAGTGGGTGAAAGAGGTCGAGCAAGAACTGCTCAGGCCGGAGTATCGAGAGGTGTTTCTGAATGACCCGCGGACACCCCAGGCACCGGTCCTGCGCCTTCTGAATCGAGCCGCCATCGCCTACGACGCGCACGATGTAGCGCTGGCACAGGACATGGTGCATCAGGCGATTGAGGTGTTGGAGGTATGGCGAGAGCGATATCGCCCCGGTGATTTCATCCATTCAGAAACACATTCCATTCGCGCCACGGCAAACAAAGAGCTGAGGCCGTGGCCTGCCTCTTACCCTGGGACGTGACTGTCCGCCCCAGGGTAAGCCGCAGGGTAAGTCCCGGTTCCACTCCCCTGACGCTACCTGATCTCAGCGCGCGGTACGTAGGCGCTAATAATGTCTCGAACGTAGGCCGCCATCCGATGGCGGTATCCGACGATTGTCCGGTACATTTTTTGGTCCTCGTCAACCGATGAGGCGGAACGCCATGGCAAATACCAACGAGACTTTACAAGGATTCGCCTCGACGGGAATCAGCATGTTGGATGCTATCCTCGGCGGCGGATTGGCGAGGAACCGCGTCTTCCTCATTCAGGGAACCCCAGGGGCCGGCAAGACGACCTTGGCGCTGCAATTTCTTCTCGCAGGCGCCGCCGCCGGTGAGAAAACCGTCTATCTAACGCTATCGGAGTCCCGAAAAGAATTGGAGGCGGTGGCACGGGCTCATGGCTGGTCGCTGGAACGGGTCGTCATTAAAGAAGTCATGCCATCGTTAAAAAGTCTCCAGCGCGAGTCCCATTACACTATGTATCATCCCTCGGAAGTCGAGTTGGGGGAAGTTATCAAGTCTTTGCTGTCGGAATTAGACGCGACACAACCGGATCGCGTTGTGATCGATGCTTTGTCCGATCTCCGAATGCTGGCTGAAAATCCGCTTCGGTATCGTCGGCAGGTCCTGGCGCTCAAGCAATTCTTTCTCACACAGCAGTGCACGGTCCTGCTCCTTGATGACAACGTCAACGGACACGATGAACATCAGGTTCGGAGTGTCGTTCACGGGGTTCTCTTGTTGGAGCGATGGACGCCCGTGTATGGCGGCGAACGGCGGCGACTCGAGATCACGAAGATCCGCGGCGCCAAGTACCAGGGGGGCTTTCATGATTATCTAATTCGGCGAGGCGGCATAGAAGTCTTCCCGCGCCTGGTCGCGGCCGACACACGCGTTTCCCCGTCTTCCGGGCGCGGCACGCCGGTCAAGAGCAGCGTATCAGGCCTCGATACGCTGCTGGGAGAAGGGCTGAATGCCGGCACGAGTACCTTATTCATGGGGCCATCCGGCGTTGGCAAGTCCACGGTCGCCGCGCAATATGCACTCGCAGCGGCACAACGCGGCGACCGAGTGTTGGTGTTTAATTTCGATGAAACGACTGAGACCTACCTGGAGCGGTCCTCCGGCTTAGGCATGGATCTCCAACCTTACGTGAAAACCGGACTCGTTCAGATGCGGCAAATCGACCCCGCGGAGGTGTCGCCAGGCGAATTTGCGGACGAGCTCCGACATGCTGTGAGCCATTACGGCGTCCGGCTCGTCATTATCGATAGTCTAAATGGTTACCTACATGCCATGCCCGAAGAACGGTCGCTCGTTCTGCACCTCCATGAACGGTGGATGTATTCGGCGCAGCATGACGTGACGACGATTTTGATTCTGGCAGAACACGGTATGGTGGGCGGCACCCAGACCTCCATTGAAGCCAGTTATCTTGCAGATACCATTGTCCTCTTTCGGTACTTTGAAGTCGAGGCCACAATCCGTCATGCGATCTCCGTCTTGAAGAAACGCCGTGGACGCCATGAAAAAACGGTCCGCGAATTGATCCTTGGTGGAACAGACGCGGGGACAGGCATCGAGGTCGGCCCACCATTGCGCCGATTCCGACACATCCTGTCGGGGACTGCGACCTATTCTGACGATGGAGAATAGACCGTGATCGACGATGAGCGCATCTTATTCGTCCCTCCCACGGCCGAGGATGCAGCCATCACTTCGCGCATTTTTACCGAAGCGGGCATTCAGTGCACGCTGTGCGAAGATATCTTTATCGTCTGTGACGCCTTGCAGCACGGCGTGGGCGGCATCATCCTGACAGAAGAAGCGCTGGTGCCGCAGCGTGCCATTCACGTCCTGGCCGAGAGACTGGGCGGCCAACCGCCATGGTCCCATATCCCGATTATCTTGCTCACCCGCGACGGCTACGATTCGGCCATCGTGAACTCGGCGGTACAGTGCCTTGGGAATGTAACGCTGATTGAACGGCCGCTTGCCATGCGGACGTTGATGAGTAGTACCGTTTCGGCCATTCAGTCACGCCGCCGGCAATATCAAGCCGCACGGGAACTACAAAGCCGACAACGGGCGGAGGACGAGGTCCGCCGCCTGCTCGCGGAAACAAGAGAACGTGAACAATCGCTACGCATTAAACAGGCCCAATTAGTGCAAGCCGCCAAGCTGGCCTCCATCGGCGAACTGGCGACCGGCGTCGCGCACGAACTCAACAATCCACTCAATAATATCTCGCTCTTCGTTCATAACGCCCTCGATTGCCTTCAGGGACTACCTGCAGGGTCTGAAGACGAGGCCGGTCGAGCGACCGTACAGTTGCAGGCAGCGTTGCAGCAGGTGGACCGCGCGGCCAAGATTATTCGGCATCTGCGCACCTTCGCGAGAGAGGCGTCTGTTGAGCGGGGGCCCGTCTCTCTGCCGACCGTGCTCAATGCAGCGCTGAGCTTCGTTGCCGAAGAACTCCGATTACAGATGGTGAGAGTTACGAAATCGTTCGAGTCTTCCATGCCGGTTGTCTGCGGCAGTCAAATCCAGTTGGAACAGGTTTTTGTCAACCTCTTAACAAACGCGCGCGACGCCGTGGCTCAGTCCAACACCCGACGAATCGAGATCAAGACGGAGGTGAGAAGTGAGGACGTGGATGTGCAAATCATCGATACCGGCAGCGGCATGGACAAGGATATGGTCTCGCGCATCTTCGATCCCTTCTTTACGACGAAGGACGTCGGACAGGGAACCGGCTTAGGGCTTTCAATCGCCTATGGGATTATCAAAGAACACCAAGGCTCGATCACCGTCAAAAGTAGCCCAGGAGTGGGCACGTGCATGACCGTTCGACTCCCCTTGTATCATCCGACGGCGACCGTTTCTAGCCAAGCTCTTAGCTGCGCAGATGAAGATGAGGATAACAGCGAAGACCGTCTAGCCGTGTGAGGGTGGCATGGTCATAATAGGTGGTCAAATCACATGCCTGGCCGGGCCAGAGGTGGAAGGGCGCCCGCTGGCTGACGGTCAGCAGCGGGCGACTTGGTCTGTGCCGTTATCCCTTGTTCATCATGGCGAGATCGGAGACTTTGTTCTCATCGTCGACCATGAGAATTACGGAACCCCCTTCAGGCGAGTTGACTAACTTCTCGTGTATGTAAGGCCGGACTTCATAGGCCTGGTCTTTGCCATCCGGAGTTCGAATGATGACCCAGCCTGGAGATCGAACCAGGGTCCCTTCAATCCGGCGGTAGGGCGCTTTCGGAGGCGACTTTTTCCACTCACCGGTCTGTTGCTGTAGCGCCGTCTCATCGCCGAATGCCGCATCGATAATCTTATTTCCTTCATCGGTCAGAAAAATAGCCGGTGCATTCACTGGAATGGCACTGACCTTACTGCGGGCCAGCGGGCGCACCGAAAACGCTTCTTCCTTGCCGAGGTCCGTCCTAATTACAGCCCATTCCTGTCCAACGGGCAGCGG
>JAICXS010000168.1 GCA_025934615.1 Nitrospiraceae bacterium | reverse complement strand
CGCCGGTGACGGAACCGGTCGTTGATCTTCCCTTGTTGACTTATGCTGGGGCTGCCTGAAGCGAGCGCCTCTTGCGCGGCAAGGGCGACGGCTCGTTGCTCCAGCACAGCCGCGCGATCACGAAGCTCATCCGAGACGACGGCCTTCCGTTGCAGAATCGGTTGCCCGCCAGGAATTTCATGCCGAAACGTGGCCGCCTCTTGGTCGAACTGCTCAGCCATGTTTCGTAAATTTGTCGCCCGTTCCCGAAGTTCCGCGCTGGATGTCTCCGGGATTGATGATTTCTCCACGGATCGCGCTTCATGTGGTTCAAAAGTGCAGGCGGCTAGGCAGACAAGAGATATCATCACGGATACTATAGCGCGCATAACGTGACGGCAAATAATCTATCGCCTCCCTCGTAATTGCACGTATCCCTTCCTCTGTAGACAGTCGTCAGCCGCCTGCTCCACTGTCGTTCCGGTGTGAGGGTCCATGTCCATCGCTTGTTGACCGGCTAACTGGACACATCGTTGGCGATCCTGCTCAAAATCGGCCATGCCCTTGGGATGACTCCAGCTTTGCGCCCCACAAGCCATCATGAAGATGGCGAGAGCAATGATGGCAAATACCTTCACTGCCTACCCCGTTCGATATTTGATTCCCTCGAAGCCGCCTCTGATGGGATTCCATTAATCGTTCGGTGCGATGGCATGTTTCCGTTACGTCGCGAAGGCCTCATCGGAAGAGTCGGCACTACTCTGATGCCCGCTGAGTGCCCACCGCGATTTCCATTCTCTCCCCGTCACGATCGACATCCAAGCGTGCCGGCACAGGAAGAGAGTCGGTCCAGTTGTTCACCGCCCGCTCATTGACTTGCACAATCCGATCGCCGACTCGGAGCCCTGCTTGCGCGGCCGGACTGCCTTGAAGAAAGCCAAGCAGAGTAATACCGCTGTGAGAGCCGGCCTGATCGGGGACGATTCCCATGGCATTATCGCCGAATGCCGTCATTAAGGACGCGAACCCATACGCAGTCGCGTACTTGATGACCAGACGCCGAATAACCTCCTCGGACTCACCAGCGTCATTGACTCGCGTGGTCAAGGGGTAGGCAGAAATCGCCGTGGTGGTCTGTCGAAAGGGCATCATCCCGCTTTCGACAAGTAAGACTCGTAATTCCAGTGTGGCGGAAATCGACTTTCCGGAACCTTTGAGCGACAGTCGATAGATCAACAGCGAATCGGCACCGGTCAATTTTCCAATACGGACGACCGTGGCATCATCGACACGCCCGCTGTATTGAATGCCGACTTCATCGAAGAGCGGTTGGAGGTCTTCTCGTTCGACCAGAACGATCTGCGGATGGCGCGATCGCAAAAAATTCAAGGTTAGGTCCAGCCATGGGACAGCTCCCGGATCCGTCTCACCCGCCGGCATCACGGCGAGGCGCTCAAGTGGCGCAGCAATCCTCGGCGGCATGAAAACGGGAACCACCGAGACGTCCGCTCGCCGGGCATGCTCGCTACTGTTCCCTCCCACGCCCCGAGAAGAATCGGCAGTACAGACCTGAGATATCAGGGTGCGGACCAGGTCCGGCGTTCCCCAGAGACAGACCTGATCGTTCCGCAAGGCGACATAGTAGGGATTACGCGGTTCAGCGGGGATATAGCAGTACGGATGGAAGGGACAGTGGATTAAGTATCCGAGCCACTCGCCTTTCGGGTACCGCCAATACTCCCACACGGTGGTGGTGTCGTCGTGGGGCATGGCGCGAGATGGTCGACCGAGCGCCCGCACAACCTGCTCTTTGGACATCGCCACCGATAACCGATCTTCAACATCATGCGCATCGTAGGCATACGGCCAGATGACGCCACAACCGGAGAGCGTCAACACGAGGATCAGGCTTACCCATCTCATAGTGACCACTCTCCGCTTGAAAGCGCGGCACACAAGGAATCCTCTACATCATAACAAACAATTATGAAAAGCAAGAAGAGGACTGGAGCGAATTCCAAGACAGGGATTTCAACACATTAGAGACATTGGGCTTCAGATTTTGCAGCGAAAGCAATACTGAGGGGCGGGCGGAACCGATGATCGAGAGCACCATGGATAATTGGCGTAGAGGACGGCAAGTCCATGATGAAGGCTGAAGTGCCTATGGGAATGTGGCTTGGTCAGGGCCCGTAGAGGGCCCTGACCTCATTGAGCAATATGTAAATGCGCGCGTGGGACGCTCACGCACCTCTCGATTTTCATCAAAGAGTTGAGGCAAGCGTTAGGCCGCTTCAACCGGCCGGCGAATTTGGTTCTCCTGAGATAATTTTCCTTGTTCGATGACGCGCTCAACCCCGGCCTGCACGCTGCGACTCACCCGAGCCGCCTGGACCTGCGCCCGTTTGGCATAGTGTCGGACCTGTCGTCGCGTGTCCGCACCGGACTGGGGCGCAAAGAGCAGACCAAGTCCCGCACCAACCACGGCACTGCCTGCCACCAATGCTGTAATCTTCGCTGAGTTTGTCATGGTTATGCTCCTTCTGAAAAGGTGATGTGGAACCCTTACCAAATTCTTCTATGTCTTTGGCAAAGCATTCCTCATGCCACATAGATGGCGCAAGGTCGCTGACGGATATAAAGGAAAATCAGCGCGGGATATGGATTGGGGTATGTGTGGCCGGCTCTTGATTGTTCGCTTTTCACAACACCGAAGACAGAATAACCGTCTCAGAAAAAGGACACAGAGGATCAGAGGCCTAGTGGATCAACTGTCGTGTGGATTGCACCTGTTGAAGTTCGGGATCCGAGGAAAGTGGTATGGCTCAAGAAGAATACAATTCCCCTTGAAGTTTTGGATCCATTCCCTTGCGTTTCAACTTTTCGACCAGCGTTGTTCGATTCATATGCAGGAGTTGTGCGGCTTTGCTGGTGACCCCGTTGGCACGGCGCATCGCCTCGATAATCAGACGATTCTCATGTCGCTCCAGTTCCTTGACCAGATCGATGCCGGTTCCGTTCAACGCCAGCGGTTCTTCAAGATGCGTGAGCGGAGGCGGAAGCGACCGAAGCACTTTGTCGGGAAGATCGCTTGGCATAATCGTGCCGGTTTTCTTCAAGACAACGAGACGTTCAACTAAGTTTTCCAGTTCACGAATGTTTCCGGGCCAGTGGTAATGCAACACATACTCCATGGCTTCCGGATCTACATCGCGGACCGATGCTTGTTTCATCTCATTGAACCGCGCGAGGAAATGTTCAATGAGCAAGGGAATGTCGCTGGCACGTTCTCGCAGCGGTGGAATGGTCACAGGGATAACATTCAGGCGGTAAAACAGGTCTTTCCGAAATCGCTTTTCCTGCACGGCAACTTCTAGGTCTTGATTCGTCGCCGCGAGAATCCGCACATCCACGCCGATAGTCTTTGTGCCGCCGACTCGTTCAAAACACCGCTCCTGGAGAACCCGCAGCAGTTTGACCTGAAGGGGCAAGCTCATCTCCCCGACCTCATCGAGAAACAGCGTCCCGCCATGAGCCAATTCAAATCGCCCCAGGCGTGCGTTCACGGCGCCTGTAAACGCGCCCTTTTCATGCCCGAACAGCTCGGATTCCAATAGATTTTCAGGAATGGCGCCGCAATTGACCGGCACGAGGGCCTGATCCCGACGCGAGCTGTTGTAGTGAATGGTTCTGGCAATCAATTCCTTGCCGGTTCCACTCTCGCCCGAGATTAAGATGGTGCTGTCGCTATCGGCAACCTTGTCGATAAATTCCAAGAGTTCCCGCATGGTCTCACTGGTTCCGATCAAATGCTCCATGCGGTACTGATCGCGAACTGTTTTTCGCAGCAAGACATTTTCCTGCCGCAGCCGCTGAAATTCGAGCGCCTTACGGACCACGATCGAGACCGCGTCGGCATCGAACGGTTTGGTGATGAAATCAAAGGCGCCCGCCTTCATCGCTTTGACAGCAGAATCGATGGTCCCATAGCCGGTCATCACGATGCCGACAATCTTGGCGTCCAACTGAGCCACACGCTCCAACACGCACAGGCCGTCCATGCCGGGCAATCGCAAGTCGGCGATGACCACCTGGACGACCGTGTCCTTCACTGTTTGGATGGCCGATGGCCCGTCAGCCACGACGGTAACGTGATACCCTTCCTGGGTTAAGAGATCGTGGAGCACTTCTCGAACTCCATGATCATCATCAACGACCACGATATGCGCGTATCCCATTACTTACCTATTATGAAGAATGTTCACTACTGACGCGATGTTACAGTGATTAAGAAAAAGCAGATAGGGCCGTAATCATGCGATTATAGACTTTTAGGCCCAATATTGATAGGGCTATCGGGCCATACGGGCCTCACTTAATGATCCATCGATCCGAAGTGGTGAAGTTCTATCTGCAGCGTCGTGGAAGAATCGGTGAAGAGTCGAATGTCTGAAGAAAGGCCACTAGCCGGCAATCATCCTCTGGCCGGATATAAGAATACGACTGACGGCAAGGAGTTCTGTGCTCCATCCAGCGGTTATTGAGCGCGTTCAGGTCGGCGAAGAACCATCGTTTACGATTTCGACACGGGTTAAATACCGCGATAAGGCCTTCACCTGAGAACGAATAGCCTCCGAATCGTTTCGTTTCGCGGCCGTCTCGATCTCCGCGCCGATATCCGTGATCCCGTCAAACCCGTAGCCGCCTCCCGATCCTTTCATACTGTGGCCAAGAATGCGGGCCGCCTCGAAGTCACCGTGGTCCACCGCGTCAAGTAAGGAGACGACATCTTTGTGTCGATTAGCCAGGAATCCCGGAATGAGTGGAGCGATTTCGGCGTCGACTCGTATGGGAATAGAGCCCTCGTCATCGCGGCACGAATCGGTCATCGTAAGACCTCTTGCTTGGCATGTTCAAGCAAAGCCGACAGCAAGGTCGCCTTTTTGATGGGCTTGGTTAGATGGGCTGTACACCCTGCGACTCGGCTATTCTCGGCGTCTTCCTGCCGCGCATGGGCAGTCAAGGCAATGATTGGGGTCGGCGGCCGGCCTTGGGTTGTCTCCCATTCTCTCATGGCTCGCGTTGCGGCATATCCATCCATGATGGGCATTTGCACATCCATGAGAACGAGGTCGAACCGCTGGGTCTTATATTTTTCCACCGCCATCAAGCCGTTTTCGGCGATCTCAACGCTGTGCGCCACCTGCTTAAGGTAGGCCAAGATCAGTGTTTGATTATCCTGCGAGTCCTCTGCCAGCAAAATACGCAAGGATGGATGCAAGGCCGGCGCCGCACCGAATGGCTGGCCCGACGCCTTGCCGGCAGGCGGTATGCCTTCGAAACCTGCTCGAACCAGTTGAAGCAGGTCCTTGTCTTGGACCGGCTTAAAGACAAACCCCCCGAGGCCGAGGTCGTGGCATCGGGCAATGTCGCCGCTTCGCCCGTCGGTTTGG
>JAICXS010000486.1 GCA_025934615.1 Nitrospiraceae bacterium | reverse complement strand
ATGCTGAAGAGGTTCGGAAAGTATAGAGCCGGCTGCGATGGTCGGCATAGCACGAAACGTTCCCCGGCAACCCCGCCACTGAAGCCCGTCTCGAATTCCATCCGTTAGCGTGAGACACGTGTCCGCGTCCGTGGCTGCATCTATCACCAATACTGTTTGTTGGGTAGAGTCGGACAGCGTACAGAAGATGTCTGAGTCAGGCGTGTGTTCGATCTCGCCATCCGGTGTCATGAGCAACGGCAAGAAGTATCGCTGAGCCGGCCCCTCACTGAATTTGGCGATCACGATGGCCAAGACTGCCGGCCTTGACGTGCCGGAAAGAACGGCATGGTCCAGCAGGTGGACATCGGCGATCTGTCTGCCCTTGGCGCCGAACCAGCGTTGACGAGACAGATAGTCGGCTAAGGGCTGGCGGCCCTCGCGCGCCAGGTAATCGGCGAGGCGGCTCGGCCAGGAATCCACGCTATCTCCTTGCCCCGTGGCTGGAGGCAAGTTGAAACCAAAAATAACCGTAGGGCGTCAGGCTCAATTGGTAAGGATGTTCCGCGACGCGGGGAAATTTCGTCTCTCCCAACAATTCGATGACGTCGGTGCCGATGAAGCGCCGGAGGTCCAGTTCGACCGGTTGGGCCGTGCTGGCCAGATTGTTGACGATCAGCAATGTTTCACCTTCGAATTTTCGCACATAGGCCAGGATGGCCCGATTAGAGGGATTGAGGAATTCCAATGTGCCGCGTCCGAACGTTCTATGTTTTTTGCGGACCGTCAAAATTCGTTTCGTCCATTTCAACAGTGAATTCGGCACCCGAAGTTGTGCTTCGACATTGAGCGCTTGATACCCGAACACGGGATCGACATTCAAGGGAAGGTAGAGCTGCGCCGTTTCAGCCCTGGAGAACCCCGCATTTCGATCGCCCGTCCACTGCATCGGTGTCCGGACGCCGTTGCGGTCGCCGAGGTAGATATTGTCGCCCATCCCGAGCTCATCGCCATAGTAGAGAATCGGTGTGCCGGGCATCGTGAAGAGCAAGCTGTTGAGCAACTCGATTTTTCGACGGTCGTTGTCCATGAGGGATGCCAAGCGGCGCCGAATGCCGATGTTGATCTTCATCCGTGGATCGGTGCAATACTCCCGATAGAGGTAATCGCGCTCGTCCGCCGTGACCATTTCCAGCGTCAATTCGTCATGGTTGCGGAGAAAGAGCGCCCATTGGCAATTCGGCGGAATGGGCGGGGTTTGTCGGAGAATATCCGTAATCGGATGGCGATCCTCTTTTTTGATGGCCATGAAAATACGCGGCATGAGCGGAAAATGAAACGCCATATGAAACTCATCGCCGTTGGCGAAGTAGGGCCGGACGTCGGCGGGCCACTGATTGGCTTCGGCCAGCAGCATCCGGTCCGGATATCCTGCGTCCACGGCCCGGCGAATTTCTTTGAGCACCTCGTGAGTTTCCGGAAGATTTTCGCAGGACGTGCCTTCGCGCTCCACCAGATACGGTACCGCGTCCACCCGTAAGCCGTCCACGCCCTTATCCAGCCAAAACTTCATGATGTCGATCACTTCTTCCCGCACACGCGGATGATCGAAGTTGAGGTCAGGCTGGTGGCTGAAGAACCGATGCCAATAGTAGGCTTTAGCGTCCGGATCCCATGACCAATTCGATCGTTCGGTATCGGTAAAGATAATCCGCGTGCCGCTGTACTTCTGATCGCTGTCGCTCCAGACGTAATAGTCGCGATACGGCGAGGAAGGACTGCGGCGAGCGTCCTGAAACCAGGGATGCTGATCGGAGGTATGATTGATGACCAACTCGGTGATCACGCGCAGATTGCGACGGTGCGCTTCATCCAGGAACTCCTGAAAGTCCTTTAAGGTGCCGTAGTGTTTGTGGATATCGAGATAATCGGAGATGTCGTATCCATCATCCTTGAAGGGCGACGGATACATGGGCAGCAACCAGAGGGCCGTGATGCCCAGATCTTGGAGATAGTCCAGCTTGTCGGTGAGACCGCGAAAGTCGCCGATGCCGTCGGCGTTGGAATCCAGAAACGCCTTGACGTGGAGTTGGTAGATGATCGCGTCCTTGTACCAAAGAGCATCATTCATGCTACTTGCTGTCTTTCAGGATGCCGAAAAAGGTTCCCAACTTCGTTCTCGGCTCGTCAAAATCCTCAACATACCCAAGAAGGTACGTCTGCGGTTTTGCCCTTCCTGCGGCCTTGTGGATGACCTTTTTAAGCATCCTCACATCGAACGTCTAATCGGATTACATGAAATAGTCGAAGTCTTGTTCCCGGCGCGTCCAGCGGCGGAGGGCGAAGATTGCCGCGGGTTCAGTGTGTGGGTCGAGACGGATCGAATAAGTCTCGCCGATGACCAAGTCCCGACGATCGGTGATAAGATCGTGCAT
>JAICXS010000299.1 GCA_025934615.1 Nitrospiraceae bacterium | reverse complement strand
GGACTTCCCGGACGTTCGCTTGTCCTCGGTCCTCGTGATCGGTCTCCTGATGACATTGAAGAACGCCGGGACAGGTCGGAAAAGTCATTCCCTCGCACCGGTACGGTAGGGATTTCTGTCTCTGCCCGTTCCTCGCCGTTCGCTTGATACATGAGTTTGATGGCCGCGGCCGCGACATCTCTCGGATCGTGCTTCTCTGCAAGCGATTCCACCACCACCCGAAACAAATCCAGCTCCCCTGCCGCAAGCGCATCCTGTACCGAGGCGCGGGTCGCCTCAAGCCGCTTCACTTTGAGATCCGCGACGCTCGGCACATCCGCCACCTCGATCTTCGACTTCGTGAGCTGTTCGATGTTTCGCAGCAACCGCTGCTCGCGCGGTTCGACGATAGTGATAGCGGATCCTTCACGTCCCGCGCGGCCGGTCCGGCCGATGCGATGAACGTAGGCTTCAGGCGCCGAGGGCACGTCGAAGTTTACTACATGCGAGACATGGGGAATGTCTAACCCACGAGCGGCGACATCGGTTGCCACTAAGAGCTCCGTCTTGCCGGACCGAAAAGCTTTCATGACGCGATCGCGCTGTACCTGGGTCATGCCGCCATGAATGGCTTCGGCGCGATACCCGCGGCTTTTCAGCATCTCCGTCAATTCGTCCACTTCCACCCGAGTCCGGCAGAAGACCAGTGCTGATGTTGGGCTCGCCATGTCCAAGACCCGGCCGAGCGCCGCCACTTTATGCGGTCTGGTCACGATGTAGGCTGTCTGGCGAACACGTGGCGCCGCTCCAGCTCGGACCGTTTCGCGTGCAATTTTGACCTCCACCGGGTCCTTCAGGTGGCGGTGCGCGATGGCGGCGATACGCGGTGGCATGGTCGCGGAAAACAGGGCGGTCTGCCGTTCTCCGGGGGTCTGTTCCAGAATAGCATCGAGATCGTCGGCGAATCCCATATCGAGCATTTCATCGGCTTCGTCGAGCACGACGATCTGCACATGTTTGAGCTGCAGCGTGTTCCGACGGATATGATCCAGCGCGCGGCCCGGCGTGGCCACAACGACGTCGACGCCACGTTTGAGCGTGTACAATTGGGGGCCAATGGCTTGTCCACCATACACGGGCAGTACAGTGATACGTAGTTCTTTGCCGTAGCGAGTCACGGCCTCGGCAACCTGAATCGCCAGCTCGCGGGTCGGGACCAGAATTAACGCGGATGGATGAGGACGCCGGGCCATCTGTGTGATCCGTTGCAGGAGGGGCAGCGTAAATGCCGCCGTTTTGCCGGTTCCCGTTGCGGCTTGGCCTACGATGTCTCGTCCGGCGAGGAGCGGAGGAATGGCTTCACGCTGGATCGGCGTCGGCTCTTCGTATCCTAGTGCGTCAAGGGCTGTAAGAAGTTTGGCCTCGAGGCCAAGGGCGGCAAATCCGGGGGAAAACCCCCGAGCCGGAGGAGCGGTTTGCGGATGAGTCGTATCGGTTTTCATAGCGTCTCTTAACGGCCTTCCTGAAGCGTATCTTCCATAATTGTGAATCACAACGTCGCGGAGAAAATAAGAGTTGTGATTGTACCGAAATGAGAGAAACGTAAGATAGAAAAATCTACGATTCTGGCGGTGACGCAAATTGTTGCGCGCTGTCTTGTGACTCGCTCTTGGCTCTACCGCGAGCATGTGGAGTAATATGCGGGGCACGTGAGGGAGTGTGCAGAAAAATGAGGTCAAGGTGCGCGCCTAAGAAACTGCCTTGTTGCCGATTTCGGGTTTCCCCTTGTCGGCTACACGCCGTTTCCTAGTGCCATCTTGGCCTCGCGTGGACTCTACCGCTGTGCGCATGCGATGACTATCGGTTGAACAAGAAGCCATTCGTCAGTGTTAGAGAGAGACATTCCGTTCATATTTATCCCTAGCGCGGTCCACTAGAGCGTAGAGATTGCACAACATCTCGTCTTGACCTTGAGCATTTTTGCCGACACGGGTTGTCCTCCTGTCCTGATGGCCATCCGTTCACATCGCTGTCATGGTAGCGTGACACGATGATTTAAGGCGCCATGTTGACTATTTCGTCAAGCAGACCATACCCGTCCGTGCCACGGTTGCTCACGGGACTCCTTTCTGGGCTTCTTCTGACCGCTTGCTTTGTTGCAATCCTTGACGCAGAAGGAGCGGAAGAGGGGGTCTATCGCTGTGAGGACGGCTCTTTTACGAATCGGCCGGATGGAGGCTGTCTACCGTATCGGTCTCAAGGTTTGGTCACCGTGTCGCCGGACGGTCAGCCGCCGGCGATCATACAGGATCGCCTGAAGAGCGACGCGAGTACTATGACGGCCGTGCTTCCTCCTCCTTCCGGCAAGCTGCCCAAAAACGGTTACACCCTGTGTGGGCTCTATGAGGAATGGCAGGCACTCCGTCGGACCACGAAGGGAGGGACGGTCTTTCAGCGCGGCCGGGATGTCGCTCGATGGCAGGCCTTATCGAGAATTTTTCTGAGCGTGGGCACGCCTCAGTGTGAGATTGTGCCGGTGATGCGAGCGGCTCAGACGCCTTGAGAAGCGAGCGCAAGTCCTTCGGCACGCTTCCTTCAAACGAACCTTCCGTTAATCTATTCGGAAAGATCCACCGACAGTTGTTGAATGACTTCCGGCCATGATTGGACGCGAGTCAATTGAGGATGCGACTCTAATTGTCGATTGCGCGGATAGTCCATCACAAAGCAGCGGATGCCTTGCTCAAGATAGCGGGCAATATGCCGGGGATGATCGTCGATGGCCAAGGAGAGCGCTTCGGGGACCTCGCATTTATTTTCAAGATGGTACAGCGCGTCGAACGGAATACCATGCTCGCGGAGCCAATCTCGCGTGAGGTCTTCAGATGTCGCTCGCCGGGCCGTGACGAGCACTAACCGATAGTGAATCCGGAGTTGTTCCATCGCTTCTCGTGCGCCGGGAAGGATCGACAACAGCGGGATACGCGATTCGTGAAAATCGTCGAAGATTTGCTGCAGCAGATGATCGGGGATGAGATCCGTCGTGCTCGATGGAGCGGCCGCGAATTCAAGCGGCCACGGCTTGCCTGTATACTGAAGGGCCAATTCATCCAGCATGACATCGACATCGCTGAGCACTCCATCGATATCGATTCCGAATGCGGGCCGTTCCATTTCTCCATGATCTTTCATCGCGACGCGCTCTTGTCCTTGCGGCTAAGCCGTGCATTGTACTGGTTCGGTTTTGTCAAAGCCAAGAGGTTCGTTCTTCACTAAGACGTATCTCGAGGGCGCCTAGTCTCCTTTCTGTTGCCGGAGAGCCAACGGCATAATCCACATCCATGTGACGGCGAGTAAGAGCGGCCACCAGACCAGATACGCAATGCCTACCGTCGAGGCCAGCACATCGATGAGGCCGGTTGTAAGATCCATATACTGACGGCTCTGCCGCCAGGTTTTAAGGCTTGTCAGCCCGAGTAATGCGATCCAGCCCGCCGCCACATAGAGCAGCATCGTCAAGACCGTTTCCAGCGTCATTCGTCTCCTCTGACTGTCATCTCACAGTGCATGAGACGTATATCCACTGTCTGCATGGTGCTTCCGAGGGAGAGGTTTGTTCGACGCTCTTTCCCTAGGAGCACCGTGAGAGGATGCACACGGTGGAACTGCTTCGTCATTGTACATAATCGGTCAAAAATCGACTGACCTAGCTTCGACTCTATCACGATCTTTCTATCTATGGCATGTAGCTTCCAATCAACCGCCCGATTAAACTGTAACGCCTCGCCTGCATGGGTATTCAGTTGAAGTACAGTGTGACCGGAAGATTGCGGCTCTGCTCTTCAGTTGTATAGAGGGTAAGAGCCGCTGTCCCGTTGAGCGGAGAGGTCTGCAGCGATTCGGAGGAGTCGATGTCAGGGAAAGCGAACGGTAAGTCCGACGATGGCATGATTGGTATTCAGGGTCGTCTTGAAGGTCTCCGTCGATGCGGGAGGGGTGTTGTCTGGT
>JAICXS010000374.1 GCA_025934615.1 Nitrospiraceae bacterium | reverse complement strand
GTAAAATTCCCGTGCGCGGGCGATATCGGTGACGGGATAGGCGATAAACGCGATGTCCTTGTAGCGAATCATGATTTTTCCCTCTGTTCTCCGTGGACCTTTGACCAGTGACGCCAACGGCCGCAAGACCCAAAGCATCATTGGCACGCAACAGTATGTTCGCTATGAGCAATAAACACTGTATCTCGCTAATCAATCAGAGATTATTTTCTGACTTAAAGGCCGCCACCTTCGCACGAACCTCATTCATATAATGGCGTGCTTCGCCTTGCGTTCTAATATATGCCACTTCCCGACGGAGGTCGTCTAGTGCCAATGTGGACATTCGTTTGTGTTGTCGGATCGCGAGATCTCTCAGAAAGGCAACATGGAGCCAACCATAGTGATGGCGCTTCAACGGATCATTCGCGGTCGCTTCACTCGTCGCGTGAATATCCTCGCCCCGCCTATCGGGCCTTACTTCTTTAGCGACGAGGTTCAAAGGCGCCCTGAATTCTGGGCCGCTCTGCGTAGCGTCGGGACCCGGACTCTTCATTTGATTTATTCCATGGCTCGGAGGCACTGTTGGAGATGGCCCTCCCACGCGTGGATCTTTCACTGACCGAAGCAGATGGATAAAGTCCGCCGCATTCCTATCCCGATCCGTTAGGGTGGGAAGGTCAAATAGTAATTCAAGCGTTCTTAGAAAAGAGGCATGGTCATATAACGTACCATCAATAATATTCCTCGCGGTGAATGGCGAAATGACGAGGGTTGGCACTCGGACCCCGTACTGTTTGAAATCGAACTCTGGCTGACGTGAAACATTCGCCGCATCACCCGGCGGGGTCGCGCCAGTTGGCGGAGGCACATGATCGTAGAATCCTCCATGTTCATCGTAGGTGATGACCAGGACACTCGACTCCCAATGTGGCGATTGACGAATAGACTCATACACCTTCTTTATCAAAAGCTCGCCCCTCAGGACGTTATCGATGGGATGCTGGGAATTTCCACCCATAAAATCCATGGGCGGCAAAATATCGCGTCCATAATTCGGCTCAATAAACACGTACTGAGGCTTAAAATCCGCGCTTTTGATGTCATTCTCAAAGTGCACAAAGTCCCGAAATCGATGATTCCGAATCCACTGCCACGTCATACCACGGATAGCAAAGGCCTGAGGAAAGGCATCGCCTTCATAGACGCACCAATCGATGTTCGATGCGTCGAGTAAATCGAAAATCGTGCCATGTTGAAAACTGTAGCCTAAAAAGAATGTGCTTGTCAGAGCCGACCAGTCGGGGCTTTCCACCATGCCCGCAGATGACGCAGCATGAATAAAGAACCGATTTGGCCATGTTGCGCCCGGAACCGGAGAATACCACGCGTCACACACCGCAAATTCTTTTGCAAGGGATTCGAGTACAGGAAGACGAGTCGCTTCGAAACACTGCATGACCGGCACAGGAGACGTGGACGGGTGTTGGCGCAGATAATTCAAGACGAATGCTGAATTGGTCACCCTAGGATAACGACCTGTCAAAGGATCGACGGCTGCACCGGCTCCGCAAAGCTGTTCGACGACATCGTTGAATTCATGACCCGGATCCTCTTTAAGATCATAGGCGGCGCCTGTACTTGCATAGAGAAGGTTGCCGGACGAATCCCTGTTGAAATACTTTCCTGGTTGCAATCCATTTATGCTGCGCGGTTTGCCCGTGATCGCATCCGTGCCATCCAGGCCGGAAAATCCCAACATATGATCGAATGATCTATTTTCAAGCATAAGCACAAACACTTTCTTAACGACCGGAGTATTTATATTTTGACTCATGATCCCACCGCCGTATTAATTTAAGGTACGTGTAACCCTGCCAGCCTACGTAGGCATACAAGTCGCCATAATTTAGTATTGTGGACGCCGAAGTGTCGACGTTGCATCGGCCGCCCAATGATACAATGACGACCCAGGCATTCAACAAAAGAGATTGTTTGGAGACGAAGCAATCCACCCTATCGGCGTTCGAAGCGGAGCTTGATTTATCTCGGCCATCTTTATATCGTCCTTAAAGATGCCTGGTTAAATACCCATGCATCGAGGGCGGTGCGAAAGCGTCAATGAACACGACGATCAAAGCCATTGTTCTCATCCTATTGCTGTTCGGCACAGGCTGCTCGTCTCAGGGACGTGTCGGCATCCTGTCCCGAGGATTCTCTCTTGAGGCGGATGCCGGAGCCTTACTTCAGCACGGCAGAGGTTTTGACGAGCTAGGTGCTGTCAAAGGAGAAGCGTGCCGGCATCTCATTCTCCTCGCGATCCCATGGGGAGGCGGTTCTTTCGGCTGGGGAACGGCCACCGTCTCATATGCGCTTGAGGAGGCCTTGAAGGTCAAAGGTGGCGATGCGCTCCTCAACGTCCAAGTCACCACGAGTTTATACAATTTTCTCGTCTACGCCTTTACGTGCACGACGCTGGAAGGCACAGCCATTCGGTTTCACTCCCGTTGACATACATCGGGCTACACGTTCGTCGTGTTCACATGCTCGGGTCGGACACCGAGCCCGATCAGCCGAGCCGGAATCCGTGCCAGGAACGGAATTCGTGCGAGGAGCCGGATCGGAAATGGCGGCGAAATCGTGGCTGAAGCGCGAAGCACGCGTGTGATGACGCGATCCTGAATGAAGAGCTGCACGCGTTGCGTGACACGAGTCGGCCACTCGCGCCGTTCCTGCACCCGGTGCAAATCTTTTATCGTCAGCCGATCCGCGCGCAACGGACCGATCAAAATATTGGCGGCCGCGACCGCGTCTTGAACCGCGAGATTGATACCGACGCCGCCGACCGGGGACATGGCGTGCGCGGCATCGCCGAGGCAGAGCAAGCCCGGGCCGTACCACCGACGCAATCGGTCCACCTGAACGGTAAGCAGCTTGACCTCCTCCCAGTCTTGGAGTTCCCCGACGCGATCGGCGAGAAATGGGGCCAACTGCGCCACGCTGTGGCGGTACGCCGGCAGCCCTCGTGCCCGCAGCTCATCGTGGGAGCCTTTGGCGATCACGAACCCGCACTGCCAATAGTCTCCCCGGTTCAACATGATGAAGATCCGCCCGGTATCGAACCGGCCGATAGGATCTTCCGGATCATCAGCACGCCGAGAGAGGCGGAACCACAGCACGTCCATCGGCGCGCCGAACTCCTCCACCGGCAAGCCGGCCCGTGTTCGAATCACCGAATGCCGCCCATCCGCGCCCACGATGAGGCTGGCGTGGATTTCCAATGGGCCATCCGGCGTCTGTGCCCGCAGGCCAACGATGCGGTCT
>JAICXS010000429.1 GCA_025934615.1 Nitrospiraceae bacterium | reverse complement strand
GGAAGAAATCGCAGAAGTCTACCCGATCAATTGCCACCTTCTCCTGACTACGCGTACTCAATTTCCACATAGTTTATTAGTCGCGGCGAGATTCGAGTCGTCGATGAGGGCTCGTTAATCTGATCGTGACAAGAACCTGTCAATCTCTATCAAGTCTTCGGCTGTGAAGGTCCATCTTGCGGCGGCAGCGTTCGTCTTCACTTGTTGCGGCGATGTCGCCCCGGCGATGACCGACGCGACGGTCGGTTGCGATGCCAGCCAGGAGACGGCGAGCTCCACCAAGGTGTGCCGTCTCGAAGTCGCAAACTGGAGCAGCGATTCGACGATGGCGAGAGTCCGATCGGTGGCCGTTTTAGCGAAACGTTCCGCAGTGGCCAGGCGGCTTCCTTTCGGAGGTGGCTGGCCTTGCCGATATTTGCCGGTGAGCAGACCGCTGGCCAGCGGAAAATAGGGGAGAAAGGCAAGCCCTTTGCGCCGGCATTCGGGAATGACTTCTTGCTCTGGTTCTCGTTGCAATAGATTATACTCGTTCTGAACGCTGACGAACCGAGCCGACCCTGGGCGAACCGCAGCTTCTGCCTCACGCAGTTGCTCAACGGAGAAGTTCGAACAACCGATTTCACGCACCTTGCCGGCCCGCACTAAATCATTGAGCGCGCCGAGTGTGTCGTCGATGGGTACGGTGGGGTCGGGCTGATGGAGTTGATAGAGATCGATGCGATCGGTGCCGAGACGGCGGAGACTATCCTCACAGGCTCGCTTGACATACTCGGGACGTGCTCCGCGCCGCTGATCATCCACCGCCATGCCGAACTTTGTGGCGATGACGACGTGATCTCTCTGTGTTCCCAGCGCCCGTCCGAGAAAGACTTCGCTTTGCGTGCCGCCGTAGATATCGGCGGTATCGAAGAATGTAACTCCCGCATCGAGCGCCGCATGCACGACAGCCGTCGTTCCCGCCTCGTCAAGTTTCCATCCGAAATTGTTACAGCCTAAGCCGACCACGGATACATCGAGCGATCCGATCCGTCGCGTGTCCAGTGTCCTCTCGTTCCCGACGATCGCCATTGGAAGTCCTCCTCTGAATCCGCTCACCCGGGGAGTGTTCACACAAAGCAATGCTTCATCCCATATTGAATCATGCGCCTGTTCCGATGGCAGTAGGCGCATCATGCTACCAAAACTATCCGTGCGACTGACAACCACTAATAGAGAAAGTCGAAAGCAAACGTTTTGACATGGGTCCAAGAGATCCACACAAGTGGACGGCCGGCGTTCTGAGAAGAGTCACGCGTCGGGAAAGCGAGAGACGGAACGGACGGTATGCCGGATGATTTTGCCTTCTGAGAGGTAGGCTCCAAGTTCGGCCACATTCGTGGCATGATCGGCAATACGTTCGAGATACTTGCCGAATGAAGGTGAGACGAATGGCGTGCGTGGTGCTTTTGGGCGTTTCCAACATGAACGAGAGCAGCTCGCGGGAGGTCGAATTACACCATTGTTAGCGCTGCGTAAATTATTAGCAGCGGCTACAACACATCGGCGGCGGTCTCCCCATGTGTCGGTGAGAATCGGACGGCTAATACTCGAATGATCGCCAACGCGAGGAGGATGACGCCTAAAATGGCAAATTGCTCAACGTGGACCCCCTTGAACCATTCGGAAATCACCTCCGTGAGCATCACGACCAAAATGGTGTCGACGATAAAAGTGACTTTCACCCGTCCCTCTGAAAAATAGGTCAGCGTCGTTTTAAACACTTCCACGACGGCCAAGAGAATCAAGGTATCGATGATGATCTGCCGGAGGGCTACTTCCACAGGATTGTGAAGCAGCAGTGTCAGGTCGAGGAGCGTCTTGATCACGCCGCCTGTGAGTGCCAAAAGAATGGTCAGGATAAGCAAGCTCAGCACCAGCTTAATACCCTTGATCCACCAGGCGGTAAGATCCATCCCTGCTGTCCGGCTGATCAATGGTTGCATAGAAGCGAGTCGCATCGAATGAATCATGGTTCAAAATTCATCGATGGAGACAGGGTGCAGCAAATCACGCACGGACAGCACGCCGACAATGTCGCCGGATTGCAATACGGCCAGATGCCGTGTGTGGTTCCGCTCCATCAAATCGGCAGCTTCGGTGATCGGACGTTTGCCGTCGATCCCGATCACTGGGCTGCTCATGATCGTGGACGCGGGGATAAACCCCGGCATGTGTCCCACCCCGATCGCCCGGCGAACGATATCCGCCTCCGTCACGATGCCCACGATGCGATCATTCTGCTCAATAAACACACTGCCGATTTTTCGCTCACGCATCATCTTGGCGGCTTCCAAGACGGTGGCTGAATGAGCCACCTTTGCCAGATCTTGCTTCATCAAAGACATCGCTGTGACCATAGACCCTCCTTCGTTTATGAATGTTGGTTCTCCCGACTCGATGTCGTCTCATGCGAAATGATACGGGTCCGATGTTGTGGCTGGATGAACGAGATGTCACGGATGGGTAAACTTTTAAGAAAATGAAACTGCGTATAGAGATGAAGATGTAACGGACCGAAAGGCACAAAGGCGAGACGGAGAAGGGATAGAGGCGAGCCCTGCCGATTCACGGGATCGGTTATTCGCCGAGCTTTTTCAGCCGGCGGTCCAAAGCAAAGCGGGTCAACCCCAAGTGTTTGGAGGCCAGGCTCTTGTTGTACCCGGCGACCCGAAGAACTTCTTCAATAATCGCGGCGTCCACGTCCGCAAGCGTTTGTTTGCCGATAACCATTTCGACACGGATCATCTGATGCTCCCCTTGCGGAACCGCCACGGCCGTATGCGTCGCTGCCTCATGGAGTTCGCGAGGCAGGTAGCTCGCCGTTAAGGTCCGCCCATGGCAGAAAATCATCGCGCGTTC
>JAICXS010000380.1 GCA_025934615.1 Nitrospiraceae bacterium | reverse complement strand
ATCTCGGCCTTATTACACCGTCTGAGCAGGAGCGTCTCCGCCAAACCTGTGTCGCAATTGCCGGCATGGGAGGAGTCGGCGGGGTGCACTTGGTCACATTAGCCCGATTAGGCGTGGGGGCTTTTCATCTTGCCGATTTGGACCGTTACGAGGTGGCGCATTTTAATCGCCAGTACGGTGCGACGGTGGCCACGATCGAGCGGCCCAAAGTCGACGTCATGGCTGAGATCGTCAAACAGATTAATCCCGATGCCATCGTGACGCGCTTCCCGATGGGATTGACGCGTGACAATTGCCGCGAGTTCGTCCGCGGGACGAATCTGGTGCTGGACGGCATTGACTTTTTCGCAATTGAGGCGCGTCGGATATTATTTCACGCCGCCCGTGAAGAAAACTTATACGCGCTCACTGCAGGACCGTTAGGTTTTGGGTCGACGCTTCATATTGTTTCTCCATCAGGGATGAGTTTCGACGAGTACTTCGACTTGCATGACGGCATGTCGCGTCTTGATCAACTGATTGCCTTCGCCGTCGGTCTGGCTCCTCGCGGACTGCATTTGCAGTATCTGGATTTGACTCGGGTAGATCTTCAGACAGAAGTCGGTCCTTCGTCGAGTATCGCGTGCCAGCTTTCAAGTGCGCTCATTGGCGCCGAGAGCGTAAATATTTTATTGAACCGAGCATCGCCCCGTGCCGTCCCCCATTATTTTCACTTTGATCCGTATCTGCACCGATATGTCAAAGGAACGTTACGGGGAGGGAACCGTCAACTACGACAGCGGTTTAAGCGATGGTATTTCAAGCGGCGGTTGTCAAAGGCGGGAGCGATTCGCTCTTCTCTGGCAGAGACGTCCTGAGAGGAGGAGGAATCGCGGTTCGCTTCTGGCCCGGGGTTGCAGGCTGCAAGCAAGTATTCCATCCAGAGGCACCAACTTCATCCTTCATCGTCAGAGGGATTCGGTTGACCTCCACCTAGTTTTGCCGATCCTGTGATACGCCGCGCAAATCATGTTTTGGATAGAGAGTGATACGACGCCCCTTGTTCTGAAATGCAAGCTCCGATGGTCAGATGGACACGCATACGTCACGTGCGTGCCATTGGCATCGAGTCGTTTCAATGACATGCTGGCTTCAGGCGCGCGTTCAAGCCGTCAATATGGGGCACAGTTCCGACTGAAACAAAGTGATCGATGAATCCCTCACCCGTTGTATTCAGGACTTCTCCCTCTCAGGCATGACGAAGTTTCAGACACGCATCCTGACTGCCGCCGTTCGAGCTCCGTCCGGAGATAATTGCCAGCCATGGCGGTTCCAATTTGATCGCGACGCCTCTGTCAAAATTATCCCGGATTTTGAACGAGCGAAGAGCTTTTTCGATTATAAGAATCGAGCGACGGCGCTTTCAGTTGGAGCATCGATTGAAAACATGCGGGTGCAGGCGGCCAGTGAGGGGCTGGCTACCGAGACCGTGTATGCGGATGATGACGAGAAGCATTTCTCTGCCACGTTGCTGTTCTCACGCCATGAAGCCCCGCATGTCTCGCAGACTCGAGTCGCGGCCTTGTATCAGAGAACCGTGAACCGCCGGCCATTTCTCCCGACAGCGATTGCTTCCTCCATCTGGGCTCGGCTGCTGCAAGAGCCTATCGATGGAGTGAAGGTTCACATGATTGCCGATCGTCGCCGTATTTCTGAATGGGCTGACGTCATCGAGATCGCGGATCGCATACGCTATTCACACCCTGTGATTCATGAGGAGCTGTTCTCAAAGCTTCTTGTAAATTCCCAGATGGTTGAAGAGGTACGAATGGGATTGGAAATCGATCGCTTGGGAGTCGGACCATTGGGCGGTATGTTGTTACGCTGGTTACGCCCATGGCAGCGAGTGCAACGATTCTCGCGTTGGGGGCTGATTCGTGTACTAGCCCGCCAGTCGGGTCTTCTGGCTCGCTCCACGGGAGCGCTCGTCCTTGTCACGATTAAGAGGGCCGCCTCCGAAGATTGGATGAGAGCAGGTGAACAAGTTCAGCGGTTATGGATACGGGCTCAAGAACACAGTCTTCAGACGCACCCCATGCCGGTTGCCCTGTATCTTGACCAGCGTTATCAAGAACAAGGATCGAGAGAATTCCTTCCTTCCCACTATCCTCTTTTGGAAGATTTGAGAAGCCGGCTTGCCAACCTTATCCCGGCAGGATGTGGTGCGATGCTCTTTCGGATTGGGCGGGGGTGGCCCATGCGTGGGCAATCGGTTCGTCTGCCACTTGAGCGGTTCATCCAATCATAAGCAGTCTTCCCTCGACTGCCGTAGGTGCAACGGTGCCGTCGGCGACAAACGCAGCATAAAGTTTATAGTTGGTGTTTATTCCGGCATTGGCCAGGACATCGGCCAAACCCGGGAACCGGATGAACTAAAGAATCCGGCGCCCTGCTCATTGAACGTGCCTGTGCCGTTGGTTGCGGTTTGATTCACCAGTGCGACGTAGCTGAAGTCGGTGAAGTTGGCTTGCACTGTCGGCGCAGCGACACCGACGGCCCCCGATTGACCGTAAAGGTGCTCGCTGAAGCCACTGTACTCACGACGGAAAGGATCAATCCTCCCGTGAGCAGCCCTCTTCTTAGAAATGATGTAAACATTCTGGAACCCTCCTGTCTGCATTTGTCTCCGATAGTGCGCTCGTCCAATTCTTCTTGTTAAAGCACGGGCCGTGCCATATAAGTATTTATAATTAAGTAATATATGTTAATGCCATGCCAGAGTGTGGAGCTGTCAAGCAATCTTGCGGTCCATCTAACCAAGCGCTACACGTGCAAAGTCTCTGAGATTCAACTGTGGACGATACCGAGGTACATGCGCTACAGAAGTTCGGACGCGGGCGGTCAAATATTTCGGCGGTATGGTGGATGGGTTTCAGCGCGATGCTGAGGACAGAGGCGGTGGGCGTTTTGCCATTGGGTCACCGGAGGGATGAGGAACGGACGGCAGCGCTAGTATCGGTCTGGTATGACTTGTCTGGAAGAAGCCGCGAGATCGGGAAGTGAAGGGACACATTCACCGGCGACCCGCTCCAATAGTTTCGTCAGGATCGGATCGAAACGCTTAAAGGCCTGCCGTTGAATCTGTGATACTGCGTCATCGACAGAGCAGGCATGTCGAGATGGATGCTCACCGGTCAAATGGTCGAAGACTTCGGCGATCGCGACAACCCTGGCCGAGAGTGGGATTCCTTCTCCTTGCAACCCGTAAGGATAGCCCGATCCATCATAGTGTT
>JAICXS010000135.1 GCA_025934615.1 Nitrospiraceae bacterium | reverse complement strand
CATCGAACCATTCGCTGGCCATCACTTCGAAGCAGACCGTGTCGTAGTACGGGCATTCGACGTACCCTGCGTCCAGAAGTTTTCCGCGGAAGAGAGAAAGCGCATCCGGTGTACGCGCCAGCTTCCCCTCGATGCGCAACGCAATCGCGTTCAGGCCCACCGCCTTCTCATCATCCGGCGAAGCGGACCTGAGGGTATGGACGTCCAACCGAAGTCGAACAGCGCAGCCGAGCTGTTGCAGCGAACTGATGGAAACCACTTCCGATTCCGGACCGATCGCCTTCACTTCGACGGCTTCATCGGAAAAGACAAAATCCTGGTCGGCACCCAGAGGCCCAACCCATGTGTGGGCGACATCAAGATTCGACCGGATTCCTTCCTGGAGCATCGAATCGAAAACGAGCAGTTCCGCCAAAAGCCCCTTTATCTGATACGGCTCGAGCAGACCTGGGCGCGCATTCGCGAACAGCTTCATCCACAGATCGAGCCGCGTCTGGACAAGTGCCACCAGGTCAGCCTCGCCCGTTACATTGGCGGCAGCATCGATCAGATCCTGGCAAAGCTGCCCGAATACCTCGGCAAGCGCCGGCTGCTTAAGGCGGAGCGCCATCAGCCACCTTCCGCTGGCCCGCTGCTGACGGAAATAATCCAGTGCCGTCGAATCCAGCCTTATCATTGGCGGACGTCGACCCACGCCGACCGCGAACACCCGATTGGTCGCATCGTCGACACCGGCGTAAATGTCGAACACCGCAGCGGGATCGATCCTCCGCAGGACGAACTCGCCCGCTCCGACGGGCTGGCGCTTGGAAGCTTCGACGACCTCCTCCCAGATGGCCTCAACCTTCGTCTTCATTGCCATCGCCTTCGTCGATAAACCCTAGCGACTTCAGATACACCTTGTTCAAGCGGTAGGGCACCGAGGTCGACGCCGATTCCTGGAACTTGGGAAACGAGAGGCTGATGGCCACGAGCAACTTCGGTTCGATTAATGCCGCTTGCAGCATCCGCCGCGCAGCCTTGCCCTCGCGCGCATCGACCGGCTCGATCAGGTGGATCGTCATGAGCGGCCGTTCCCGAACATGGCGGTAGGCGCTGCCCGGCACCCGCTTCCCCTCCCGAGAGGCGTCCTGCGCGATCCACTCAGCCTCGGCGGCTTTGACTTGTGGATCCGAGAGGCCGACTTTCTCGTCCGCGATTTCGCCGACACGCTGTTTGTTCAACTTGACGTAGTTCGCCGAGCGGGAAGGTGGCTCCTCGAACTGGCGCTGACGCTTGGCAGGGCGCACCGGTGCACCGTCGGCCCCGGTCAACGTGATCGATTCCGCTGCCGACCCTTCGCCCTGCGGAACGCATATATCCCACTTCTGAAGGGAGGGAATGGGATTGTCCCTGATGAATGAGATGAGTGGCTTCGCTCCACCCCCCATGTCCGGGATGAAGGCCGAGTTCATCGGGAGGATCACCAGCTGATCCAGGAAATCCGCCACGTCGGTCGACCGCACCCCTGACCACACGAATCGTTTTCCTCTCGGTGCCGGCCGGCCAAGACTCGCGAGGAATTCCGCTGTCCTCGTTGCATTGGTGTCGTTGTCGCTGGCCGACTTGGGCAGGAAAGGTGTTTCGACCGCGTGTTCGCTGAAGGAAAGGTCAACCTGAACTTCCTCGGCATTCCGCATCTTGTTGGTAGCCGTGACCAGAAGCGCCCCCGGATGGGACCTCACGCGGATGCCGAATTCGCTCGGCGGCTGATGGTTCAGGTGCATCCGGCGGATGTCACCCCTCAATTCATCGACGACGTCGGCGATGTGCGAGAACCAGTCCTGCGCATCCGGCGTCATCCAGATGCGGCAGAGATCGTCATATCCGGGCCGATAGCCGAACCAGCGGCCCATCTGCAGGAGGGTGTCGTACGCCTTCGAATTCCTGCAGAAATAGCTGACGCACAGCCCCTCGAGCGTCAACCCGCGGGACAGGCTCAAGCCACCGATGGCAATGACGCGCCGGCCACGCTCGGAACCCTTGTACTGCCGATAGTTCAGCCTGTCCGCACGATCCGTCTTCTGGTTGATCGTAACGACCTTGATGGACGCGACGGAATCGAACAGCTTGCGGCGCACTTCGTCCCAGTTTGACCCGCAGTCCCGATACTGTTCTTCGAACAGGTTGTGGAGATCGACAAGCGGGCGGTGCCTCTGCCAGACGTCATCGCTGGAAAGATATTGTTTTATCTCCTCGGTCAGTGCGTATAGATGGTCCCTGACCACAACCGCAAGCTGCCGCTGGACATCGGTGAACGTCGTGACGTTCACCAGCATCGATCGATGCTTCAATGCCTCGCCCCGCAGGTCCCTGATCGCGCATGAAAGCAGGAATGTCCCGAGCGCATCCTGCAGGGACCGCGGTATCGTCGTAACCGTCAGCGTCTTCTTGTGCTTCTCGGGGAACACTTCGCCCGCGTCCAAGATGTCCACGACCTGCCTGGAATGGATCCCGTCGTCGGAAAAGATCGAACCGGCTCCGATATAGCTGTCCGGTGCGCTGAGGCTGTACACAAAATTCTTGGGGAACAGGTCGTTGCCGTCGGGATCGATGAAGACGTTCGCGAAGGGTGTCGCCGTGTAGGCCACGTACGTCGCCTGCCGGAACATGCCGAGCAACTCCCTGATTAGGCGGTTGATCGTTGTCGGATCGTCGTCCTCCCGGACATTGACCGACGCGTTGTCGGCCTCGTCGTCGAGAAGGAGCAATGGGAGAACCAACTGGGGGGCGCCCTTGGTCTGGCTCTTCAGGAACGAGATCAGGTTCTGCAACGCCGTCTTGTTCTTCTTCATGACGAGCAGGACAGGTTCGCTGATATTTTCCAGCGGCAACCCACGGAGCGCGCGTCCATTCGAAGTCAGAAAGTCGGAGTCGCTGGACGTGAGCACGTTGGGCGTGCAATCCCGGAACCGGCCTGCACCGATCCTCGTATTGCCGCCTTCACCCTTGAGGACATGGCGGCTCTCACGGCCGACGAAACCCTCGTCCATCCTGTCCTGGGTCTGGGCCCGCAGGTCCTCGATCGTTCCCGTGAGCAGGACGATGACGCGGTACCCAGTATCGGCCGCCTTGCTGATCAATCCGGCATAGTTCGCCGTCTTGCCGGATTGGACATCGCCCATCACGAGCCCCTGCACCCTCCATGAGGTCCTGTCCATTGGGTTTCCGCACTGCGTGAGGATATTGTCGGTGTCCTCGTCCAGCGTCGGAATCACGCTGATTGGAAACCCATCGGACTTGAGTTGCTGCTTGTACGAATCCCAATAATTCCATGCCGTGGACGCCTTGATGTCTTCGACCCACGGTGCGCGTACGCCATCGTCCAAACCGGTTCCGACAACCATGCTCACCCCGAGTGTCGACTCGAGTCGCTTCCGGACGGATTCGAGATCGGCATCCTTCGTGGCCGACAGTTGTGACAACGTCTCGATCACCTCGGAAAGCACCTCATCCGTCAGTACACGGTCACCAATGAGACCAACCGCAATTACGAAAGGATCGCTCATGGCTCCAATGCCTCCCTGATGGCTTGATGCAGTTCCGGGTGTCTGGACAGCGGATCGATTTCGAGCAGGTGATCCATTTCCATGCCTGTGATCTTGCGCAACTCCGCCGCGAGCTCGATCAGCTCGGCCTTGACAGCATCCTGGTCGGTGGCGCGTTCGTCGTCGCACATGTCGCTGTAGATCGCATCAAGCGGCAACGCGGAACCAAGACATTCGAGGATCAGCTGCAGATGCTGCTGCTCGTCCTTGCCCAGCGACTGGGCGAGCCGCCGGACCAGAGGATGTTCCAGATTCGGCTCGTACCGGAAGGCTCCATGTCGGGGTTCCGACCTCAACCACAACGATCCCGCGAGACCCCCGGTATCACGCCTGCCCGGGTAGGTGATGGTCCGCCTGCTCGCGTTCGCGAAATGCGGGATCAGCTCCTTCAGGCGTTTGCGGACCGTATCCGGCGGGTATGCCGACGACTTTTTGATGTCCAGGACCCAGAGGTCGTCGAAGGTATTGGGCATGTCGACCTGGATCCGGGTCAGTTTGAAGAACTCCTTCTTCGGTTCAAGACGGAACCAGGTTCCCCAGATCACAAGCCTGCGGTTCCTGTAGACGTAGAATCCTTGGGTTCCGCGCAATCCATCCCTTCCTCCCGCCAGCTCGATCTCCTCCATTGAGAGCTTGCTGATCGGCGGAAGGACGAAAGGTGCAACAATGATGTCTCCCCGTTCGTCGCGAATCGTCTGCGGCTCAAGTGCTTGGCGAAAATGGTTGCCGGCCAGGAACGGGTCCCGCGGCGGCAAATGCTGCCCGTTGACAGTGATCGCGACTGCTGGCGTGCCAGCTTCCGCTTGTCTGAACCGGTGGAACACGAGTGCAAGGTGTTCGAGCAGGGGCGCCATCCTGGCCGTCATTTCGCGCTGCGGATTCCGCGATCCGGCGGTCAGCCGGTCGAGATCCTGCCAGACCACCAGCGTGCCGGAGGTTTGCGCCTCGAGCTTCCCGTACAACGGCAAACCGCGGAGCTCATCCGGCGGAGGAACGACGACCAGCCATTGGTGCGTTTCTTGGACGAAGTCCAGATCCCACCGTCTGGCACTCACTGTTCCATCACGCTTGCTGACAACGGTCAGATTGCGGCATTGCGACAGCGAAGCGGTCTTCAATCCGAGACCAAACCTGCCCAAGTCACCCGCTTTCCTTGTATCCGAAGGATTGGCGCTGCCATGCCGCATCGCGTTGGTCAGCTCCGAGGGCGTCATTCCATCGCCATCGTCTAGTACCGCGACATATGGCGATTCGGATGCGTCATACCCAACCTGGATCTGACGTGCATTGGCCGAAAGGCTGTTGTCGATGATGTCCGCAACTGCGGCCTCGACCGAATAGCCAACCGCCCTCATCGATTCGATGAGGGAAACGGGATCCGGAATGACCTCTAGTCTGTCTAGTACATCCAGCTCTTTCCCCATTGCTCACCCCAACAATCACGCCCCCTGCAAAATGTCGTGGACAACCCGCGCGATCTGGCTTGCGATTGCGGGGGGAACAGCGTTGCCTACCTGCACGAATTGCTGCGTCCGGTTGCCGAGGAACAGGTAATCGTCAGGAAATGTTTGGAGTCGCGCCGCCTCCCTGACGGTGAGACTCCGGCACTGAGCCGGATCCCAGTGGATGAACGCATGACCGTCCTTGGACAGGTGGCTCGTGATCGTGCTGGATGGCCGGCCGCGGACCTGCACCCGGAACCTGTCGGCGAAAACACCGGTATCCCAGTTCGTGTGGTCCGGAGCCAATGCGTCAGGAAAATCCGATCGGGTTGGAGACCGGTGATGCTTTTCCGCGAACGCGGCACAGAAGAGGTATCGTCCGAGATCCGATGGCATGTGTCCACGTGTTTCGTGATTCAGTACCAACGGACCCCTCTTCCCCGAATGCGCCGCCCGCCGAGCGGTATGACCATCGTAACCAAATGAATGTCTGGGCAACTTGAACCCTGGTACAAGCTCATGCAGGATTCTTGCCACTTCGGGATACCGCCTCCGACATGTGTGGACCACCAGCTCCCGCTGGTGTTCAACCTCATCCCGCCAACGCTCCGCACTGTCCTGCCCACGGCTGAGCCCGCTCCTGAGCCGAGGCAGGCCGGCCAGCGACTCTTCGATGCAAAGGGGAGGCTCGATTTCAGCCAATCCGGGCGTTCGCAGCACGGATGGCCCCACGCAATCCGACCGCACACCCATGATGATGACCCGATGTCGGGCCTGGGGCGCGCCGTGCCGCTCGCAACGAATCACGAGCCTTCCCGGATCCAGCGCGATGTCCGCCTCGCTTCTGCTTTCACCATCCGCAACATGTATCGGAAGGAGGGTGT
>JAICXS010000522.1 GCA_025934615.1 Nitrospiraceae bacterium | reverse complement strand
GCTAATACCCTGTTGCTGGATGAGCCGACCAATCACCTTGATCCGGCTTCTGTCGATGTGCTGACCGACGCGATGACCGATTTTCCTGGCACGATTGTGTTTATCTCTCATGATCCGACTTTTCTGAACCGGGTGGCGACGCGCGTCGTGGAGATCGACAATGGGTTGGCCCGCAATTACGCCGGCGACTATGAGTATTATTTATGGAAGCGCGCCCAGGAATTGGAATCCATCAAAGGAAGTCAGGAGGATGTGGCACCAACTCAGAAGCATGCTGCGCGCTCCGACATGCCCAGTGCTCCGTCATCGGACACTTCGACTCGATCCGCCGCCGCCGACCGCCGCGACATGTCGAAAGCGCAGGCTCGTTTAGAAAAGCAGATTGCCCGAGCCGAAGCCGAAATCGTCGAACTGGAATCCCGGCTGAAGGCCCGCGATCAAGAATTAGCCAATCCCGCTATCTATGAGAAACAAGACCACTGGCACACCCTACATGTCGAACAAGGGCGATGGAAAGCCGAACTGGACCGTCTGACGGCGCGATGGAGTGCACTCTCTGAAGAGCTGGAGACTGTCAAACAGAAATTAGGAGTTGCAGGGTAGGAACCTTTTTCAGCGGCGCTACGCGGTTTCTTTCAAGGTTTCATTGAGATAAGAATACAACCAGCGGTTGAGTTCCTTCGTGATCATCTGATCCCAGACCACGCCGATAAGAAATCCCTTTTCCCACGGTTTGACCCAGGCCACCGTTCCCGTCAGTTTTTCTTGCTGTTCGTCGCCTTCCTGATCCAGAAACGCAATTGAGACAGACACGGTATCGTTGACTTGGAGTTGCTCACGAGCGTGGAACCCGGCACCGAGTCGATTGGCGTTATCGAGGACCGCGCTGAGGGCACGTCCGGACCGGCTGGCGGCTGTAATCAAGGCCGGACCGACGAGAGTCACGCGCCGTTGACGCCGACGATCATCTGCCTTCGTCTTAGTAGTTTGCCCCATGCGCTTCAGAGTATCTCTCTTTTTACAATTTGTCTAGAGGGAATTTCGCTGAAAACATCCGCTGTCTGACCAATTTTTGCCCATTATGTTGCCTTGGGACGGTAATATCGCTTTCTCGTAAGCGGTTCGGGCAAGTGTGCCTGTTCGATCGAAGCGGACGGGTCATCGTGGGCATATCGATAGCCGTGACCATAGCCGATGTCGCGCATGAGGGAAGTCACTGCATTGCGCAAATGAAGCGGGACCTCGAGATTACCGAAATCGCGCGCATCCTGCCTGGCTTCTAGAAGGCCGACGTATGAGGCATTGTCTTTCGGGCTTGCGGCCAAATAGGTCGTGCCTTGAGCCAAATTGATCTGGGCTTCAGGCAAGCCCACTCGCTCGACCGCCTGAAAAACGGCGGTCGCCATGAGCAGCGCCTGCGGATCGGCATTGCCAATATCTTCAGAGGCGAAGATGAGCATCCGCCGTGCAATGAACTTCGGATCTTCTCCCCCTTCCAGCATTCTGGCCAACCAGTAGAGCGCACCGTCGGGATCAGAATCTCGCAGGCTTTTGATATAGGCCGAAATCAGGTTGTAATGTTCCTCCCCGGCCCGGTCGTACCGAAGGGCCTTTGTGAGCATCGCGGCATCCAAAGCCGCCTCCGTGACCAACGTCCGACCATTGGGAGCCGGCGGTGTCTGTCTGACGACAAACTCCAACGCGGTCAGCGCCAATCGAGCATCCCCGTTGCCGAATGCGATCAGTCGCCGGCGGGCGCCTTCTGCTAATTCGGCTCGATACTGACCAAGGCCCACATCCGTATTCGCTAAAGCCCGATCGATGATGCGGCCCATCGCGTCGTCGGAAATCGATTGTAAGACCACGACGATCGAGCGGGACAACAATGGAGCAATGACTTCAAAGGACGGATTTTCCGTCGTGGCTCCCAGGAGAATGATGGTGCCTTGCTCCACATGGGGCAGGAATGCGTCCTGCTGCGCCTTGTT
>JAICXS010000072.1 GCA_025934615.1 Nitrospiraceae bacterium | reverse complement strand
TAATGTGAAAATTCCATCGTGTATGTTCCGCGCCCACCGGTAATAGCGTTTAAAGACAACGAGTACTTCAACATTTCTGAAAGTGGCACTTGAGCTTTAATGGTCTCTGACGTACCCTTCGCGATCACGCCGACGATACGACCTCGCCGGGAGTTCATATCCCCGATCACGCCGCCAACCACTTCGTCCGGTACGCTGACTTCGACGCTCATGATAGGTTCCAGCAGCACCGGATGAGCGGACTCCAAGGCTTTTCTGAATCCCATGGATGCGGCAATCTTAAAGGACATCTCCGAGGAGTCCACCGTGTGATATGACCCGTCGTAGACGGTCACGCGAATATCGACGACCGGGAATCCGGCCAGCATGCCTTCATGCAAAGCTTCAATCACTCCCTTTTCGACGGCCGGAATAAAATTGCGAGGGATAGCGCCACCCACGACATGATTGACGAATTCAAACCCCTTGCCGCGCGGAAGCGGATCGAGTTGAAGCCAACAATCGCCGAATTGTCCGTGACCGCCGGTTTGTTTTTTATATTTGCCCTGGGCTTGGGCCATGTTTCGGATGGTCTCTTTATAAGGCACTTTCGGGGTATGAACGATGACGTCGGCGCCATACTTACGCCGAAGTTTTTCAAATGTCACATCCACGTGCAATTGTCCCATGCCGCTCAGGATCATTTCTTTCGTTTCCTGATTCCGGACAAATTCCAAGGTGGGATCTTCCTCGACCAACTTATGAAGACCTAAGCTGACCTTCTCGATATCGGTTTTCGACTTCGGTTCCAAGGCAAAGGACATAACCGGACGAGTCAGTTGCAATCGAGGGTACTGAATCGGATGGTGCTCATCACAAATTGTGTCGCCGGTCTGGGTGTCTTTCAATTTTCCGATCGCGACAATGTCACCGGCTATCGCCCGCTTGACCGGCAAATATTTCTTGCCCAGGATCGAGAACAAATGTCCGCCTTTTTCCCGAATCTGCCTGGTTGTATTGTAGAACGTGGCATCGGCTTCCAAAGCTCCCGATAGCACTCTCACATATGACAACCTACCTACGAACGGATCGATAATCGTTTTAAAGACAAACGCAGAAAACGGATCGGTCTCATCGGCTTGCCTGGTCACCGGCTCACCCCCAAGACTACTACCATTCAAAGGATGGTGTGCCCTATGTTCGCTGGGCGATGGAAGATACATGACGATCGCATCCAGCAGCGCGGCAACACCGACATTCTGAATGACTGAACTACATATGACAGGTATGCATTTGTTTGCCAGTGTGCCAAGTTTCAACCCTTCAAATACTTCTGGCGTCGGGAGGTCTCCTTCCGCCAAATATTTTTCCAGCAATCGATCGTCGATTTCCGCTACGCCTTCGACCAGTTTCTTTCGCGCCTCGCTCGCGATCAGTTCGAGATCAGCCGCCACAGTCCCTTGGCAAACTTTTGGACTCTCTTTCGTTGAGCGAAGGGAGACTCCACGAGCCACATCAATGACGCCCTCTAATTGTCGTTCAGCGCCAATCGGAATGGTGACAGGAAGCACGGTTCGTTTAAAGACCTCTTGGCATTCTTGAAGAGTGGCGGTCCAATCGGTCCGTTCTTTATCCAGTTCATTGATTAACAACAGGCAAGGCAACTCCAGCTCATCAAGCACGGCTATTAGTGACTCAAGCTCAGACCGAACGCCGGTGGAAGCTCCGATGACGATGACCGCCCCATCCACCGCACGAAGGGCGACTTTGGCTTCGCCGAGAAAGCTGGCGGCACCCGGCGTATCAATAATGTTCAACATAGTCTCTTTTGAGGAAAAATGAGCGACGGTGCTGCTGATCGAGACTTTGCGATGAATCTCTTCGGGCTCAAAATCTGAAATCGTATTGCCGCTGGCGATCGATCCGATAGAAGGAATTATGCCGGCTGTGTAGAGAAGCGCATCAACCAACGACGTTTTCCCTGCTCCCGTTGAACCGATGAGCGCGACGTTCCGGATAGGGTCGACTCGGGGCTCTTTCATAGCATCCCTCCTCGATAAAGTTGCCTTATCCTAGGCCTCGCAAAAAAGACTGTCAACGGGCATAAAAAGCCTTACTTGATACAGAGAGAGGAAACGGCACGACATGTAGCAGAAAAGGCACGCCGATAAAGGATAGCGATGAGAAACTTATGAGCGGAGCCAGCCTTGATCGGCAAAGCTGAGGTAGCGGTTATCGCCGATGATGAGATGATCCAGCACCTGAATGCCCAAGAGTTCCCCGGCTGCGACAAGTCTCCGTGTCAGTTCACGATCCTCGGTACTCGGCTGCGGATCGCCACTGGGATGATTATGCAAGAAGATGACAGCCGCCGCCGCCTCGCGGATAGCCAAGCTGAACACCTCTCTTGGATGGACAATGCTGAGGGTCAGCGATCCTTCCGACACAGTGGCATCGCGAATGACGGTATGTTTCGCATCCAATAGAACGATCTTGAATATTTCCCGGCGCAAATCCCGAAGCAACGGATAATAATGCTTGAACAAATCGGCGCTGGAACCGATTCGCATCCCTGTGGAAAGCGGAGCCGATAAGACTCGTTTGCCAAGCTCGATGGCAGCCCTGACTTGAGCCGCTTTTGCCGGTCCCACGCCGGGCACCCGACACAGCTCCTCGATGCCACGATTCGCTAACCCCTGGAGACCGCCGAGTTGCTGCAGTAATTCCATTGCAACATGCATGGCCGAAGAATCCCGCCGGCCCACGCGTAGGAGAATGGCCATCAACTGGGCATCGGACAGCGATTCGGGACCCTCTTTGAGGAGCCGCTCACGGGGCCGTTCACTTTCGGGCCACTGGCGCATGCCGCCGCTGAAAATGTTTGGCTTTCGCATCATCCTTTTCGCACGGGCCGTTGTCCTTAATGTTCAGGTGACCGGAATTGCCACTAGGTGACGTTTTTGGGTATTTAGATGGCATTCAATACCCCTGTTTTGCGTAAGCCATTTCGTAAGATGTTGAAATTACGTATGGGCAATTTTCGGCCTGAGAATTGCTATTTTTGTTCTCCAACGCAGTGATCCTTAACTGAGGGCCAAATCATGAAATGTCTACGATGCAAAGGGCTGATGACGCTGGAACGTTTTTCAGACTTCTTCCTGGTCTTCCATGCGTGGAAGTGCATTAACTGCGGCGCCATTCTGGATCACACTATCTCTGTAAATCAGCAACGGAGTGCGTTGAAACCCGAGATCGAGCCCGTCACCGCCCATTGAGCTATCGACCCCGCTCGCCGTCGCTTCGTCGAGCAGTTCGCGGCGAGCGGACAGACCTTCTCCGGAAGGGACCGGATAAGGTTTGATGCGTAGTATACCCAACCACCTGCCAACGCGTCAAAATACTTCCATCGGCGCTTCAGCTGAACCTTGACCCCCTAAAAAATCGCGTGGTACAGTCTGCCGACCTATTACGGCACGCTGATGCGCATCATTGCGGGATCACATAAGGGACGCCGTCTGCTGTCCCCTACAACAAACGATGTCCGGCCTACCTCGGGTCGCGTCAAAGAAGCGCTCTTCTCCATTCTCGGAGACCGAATCAGTGGTGCGACCGTGCTCGATTTATTTGCCGGGACCGGCGCTATCGGAATTGAAGCGCTGAGCCGAGGGGCTGCTCACGTCATGTTTGTGGAGTCTCATGCCGCATCGTTAAGGCTTTTGAAGACCAATCTCGATCAGTGCCGGCTCTTAGAAAATACTCAGGTCTATCCCGGTGAGTCGCATACGTTTCTCCAACATGCGGCACGCAACCGGTTAACATTTGATATCATCTTCGCTGACCCGCCGTACCGAAATGACAGCACCAGCACGCTGTTGCCATTGCTAGGACAGAGTGCTATGATCCTGCCGCACACGGTCGTGATTCTCGAGCACCCCACCAAACACCAGATCCCGCCACAGGTTGGTCCATTGAACCGAGTCCGCCAATATCGATACGGGGATACCTCTCTCTCTCTGTTCCGGCTCGCCGATGAAAAGGTATCGCGCTCATGAAGATCGGGGTCTATCCGGGAACCTTCGATCCAATTACGAATGGCCATACGGATCTGATTACGCGCAGCTTGCGGGTATTCGATAAGGTCATCGTGGCCATTGCCCTCAATCCCAGCAAGCATCCCCTCTTCGATTTGGCCGACCGAGTGGAAATGGTGAAACTGGCGACGAAAAACGTGTCCAACGTGGAAGTCGAGCCGTTTAGCGGTCTCTTAGTCGATTATGTCCGGCAACGCGGTGCACGAGCCGTTATCCGAGGACTGCGGGCGATTTCAGATTTCGAGTATGAACTCCAGATGGCCTTAATCAATCGAAAGCTGGATCAGGGTTTTGAAACTGTGTTCTTTATGCCGAGTGAAGAATATTCATACCTGACGTCCAGCATTATCAAGGAAGTGGCGAGCTTGGGCGGAGCGCTCAACGACTTCGTCCATCCTGAAGTCGCGGCGCGTCTTCGGGATCGCTTTCGGAGACACACACCATGAAACTAGCAGCACGCGCAGGACGCATCGTTCCCTCCCCGACTCTGAGTATTACCGCAACGGCCAAAGCCATGGCGGCCCAAGGTCTCGATGTGATCGACTTCGCCTCCGGTGAGCCTGACTTCGATACGCCGGATCTCGTCAAAGATGCCGCGCACACTGCTATCAAGAACGGGTTCACGAAATATACGCCGGCATCCGGCATCGATGAACTGAAATTGGCGGTGGTCACGAAGCTTGAAACGGAGCAGGGCTTGCGCTACGACAAAGCGCAGATCCTTATTTCCTGTGGCGCCAAACATACGCTGTACAACATCGCTGAGGCCTTGTTCGAGCACGGTGATGAGGTCATTATACCGTCACCGTTCTGGGTCTCTTATCCGGATCAAATCCTGCTCAATGACGCGACCCCCGTGCTCTTGGATACACACGAAGCCGAGGGTTATGTTGTAAGGCGCCGTGATTTAGAAGCGAAAATCACGCCTAGAACAAAGGCGATCATCATCAACAGCCCGTGCAATCCCACCGGGGCGACCTATACGCGCGAGTGCCTTCAGGAGATTGCCGACATCGCAGAGCGCCATGACTTGGTGATTATTTCAGACGAGATCTACGAGAAAATCATTTATGACGGCATTCGTCATATCAGCATTGCGACATTGGGGCCTGACATCGCTGCTCGCACAGTCATTGTGAACGGTGTCTCGAAAGCTTATGCGATGACGGGATGGCGAATTGGGTACGCCGCGGGCCCAAAAGCGCTCATCGCCGCGATGGCGAACATACAAAGTCAAAGCACCTCGAATCCGACTTCGATTTCGCAGAAGGCGGCTGTCGTAGCGCTCCGTGATGGCGACGCGTTCACTCAGCACATGGTGAAAGAGTTCGATCGCCGCCGCCGATATATGGTTGGTCGGCTCAACGCCATGCCGGGCGTTTCGTGCCCCATGCCGACCGGAGCATTCTATGCCTTTCCAAATGTCTCAGGGCTTTTCAATCGGGCACATGCCGGAGGCAAGATTCAGACAGCGGCCGATCTAGCCGGCTATCTCCTTCAAGACGCGAAAGTGGCGGTTGTCCCCGGCGAGCCGTTTGGAAGCGCCTCCCATATTCGGCTGTCGTATGCGACGAGTATGGAGACGATTGCGCGTGGGTGGGAGCGAATGGAGACTGCGCTGACTAAGCTTGATTAGGTATGAGTTCTGGGCCTTGACATTGTACAAAAGAGCATTACACATGTACTACAGCCGATAGCGTAGCCTGCCCTACACGTGGAATAGTCGTGCGGCGAGGAGGACTAGAGTGCCCATTTATGAATATCTGTGTCAAAGCTGTCAGCATCAGTTTGAAGTCAAGCAAAAATTTTCCGATGATCCGATTTTAAGTTGCGTCCGATGCGGGCAAGCGGTCAGAAAAATTATTTCTGCCCCGGCCATCATGTTTAAGGGCAGCGGGTGGTACGTGACCGATTATTCCGACAAAATGAAGGCTCCCGACCAAGCCAGTTCAACTGAGTCGGCCAGCAAGTCAGCCAACGACACATCGGACCCAAAAACTCAACCGACCACGTCGAAGAGCGAACCCGCTTCACCTTCCGCCAGCACCACGGCATCTCCCGCGACCGGCAGTGGAGAGGCCGGCTCCAAAGTTTCTTCTACGACGACGGCTCCTGCGAGCTCAACACCATCATCGGCCTAAGGCTCGTTTTACCCCAATGCTAGGCCGCCCGCTTCTTAGGGGCAGGGCTTTTCTTCACGGTCTTTTTTACCGCCGGCTTGGCCATTGATTTTGCCGATACCGGCTTGGAGGCCGCTTTCGCCAACCGACTCGTCTTTTCTCGTTCAGCCATCAAGGTTTGTTCTAATCCCGACATTCTTCCGGTCAATTCACGGTTGGAGCGTGTGAGGTCGTCCACGCGTGCCTGCAACTCTTGCTTGGCCGCGTTCGACTCGTTTAACTGCGCGACCATTTTTGCACGCTCAGCCGTAGCGACCTGCGCTTCTTGCTGCAATTGTTCGATCTGTGCCTGGAGTGCCGGCGGCCAATAATCGCACCCACTCACAGCCATGCTCATCATCATGAGCGCGCCCAATCCGTACACCATTCTTGCCATCCGTACTTGCATCCTGTACCTCCTGAAATGAACCGTCAGAGTGGTTGGTCAGGCATAAGTATACCTGACTCCTTGAGCACTGCCCGAATAGCTTGTCCGTCTATTGGGCCTTCGCGCAATAGACGAACGGTGCCGGTGATATCGATAAGAGTGGATGGTAATCCGCCCTTTGTTTCCCCGCCATCGAGAACGAGATCCACATCTTCTCCTAGCTCGAACAACACCTGCTCCGCCGTTCGCATCGGCAAGTGACCCGTCCGATTCGCGCTAGTTCCGGTTAGCGGGCCGACATGATGGAGAAGGTGAAGAAGATCCGGGCGCGCCGGTTGTCGAATGCCGATGGTCCCGGTTCCTCGAGTCAATTCCTGTGGAAGATCCACAGCCGCTCGAAAGACCAGCGTTAATGGCCCCGGCCAGAATCGGTCCATAAGAATTTGCGCCGCACGTGGGATGTCCGTCGCCAATGAAGTCAACTGCGTGCAATCGCTGATGAGGACCAGAACGGGCTTATCTTCCCTTCGCCCCTTGATCGTACAGACTCGGCGGACCGCCGCTGCGTCGTGCGCGCGAGCGCCTAGCGCATAATAACTCTCCGTAGGCATCGCGAGTACCCCGCTTTGGCAAAGAAGACGATTGGCTGCCTCCAACACGTCGGCGGTTGGTTCAGCCGCAAGCGCAAGCCGTCTGCTCATCGATGTTCCAAAGGGGACCCAAGCTGCTCATCGCATCGGATGCGTCATTAAAGCTCGATAGGCGATATCGGTTCTGAAGTGACAGCCGTCAAAACGGATTTTGTTCACAGTATCATAAGCCCGTTCTCGGGCCGTCGCCAAATCAGGCCCGATCCCAGTTATGCTCAGCACGCGACCGCCTGCGGTCACAATCTTCCCATCCTGATGTTTGGTGCCGGCATGAAAGACCAGGGCCTCCGGTGTGGGAGTATTAAGCGCCTGAATAGTGCTTCCGGATTCATACCGTCCCGGATAACCCTTCGACGTCATGACCACGCAGACTGCACTCTGCGCATGCCACTTCACTGCTAATTGATCGAGTCGGTGCTCCACCACCGCTTCGAATACATCAAGAAGATCTGTCTGAAGAAGCGGCAATACGACCTGCGTTTCGGGATCCCCAAAACGCGCATTGAATTCCAAGACGTACGGTTTGCCGCGTACGATCATGAGACCAGCGTAGAGCAC
>JAICXS010000360.1 GCA_025934615.1 Nitrospiraceae bacterium | reverse complement strand
GTTCCCTTTTCTTTGAGAAACGACCTGGCCCTTGCCGCTCGTCGGTCGCCGCTCGCCAGGCTCGCCTCCGGCGAGCCAAGCCCGCCGTTTCGAGGCCCACCCGACTCGATTGGCTTGCACGGTTCGGGAAATGGCCAGCGAATTCGGCGGCACGTCTTGGGTAATCGTCGTGCCGGCGGCAATGACGGAACCTCTGCCGACCTTCACCGGCGCGACAAGTTGCGTATCGCTGCCGATAAAGACTTCATCCTCGATGATGGTTTCGAATTTTCGATAGCCGTCATAATTACACGTAATCGTCCCCGCACCGATATTCACGTCCCTGCCGATACGGGCATCGCCGAGATAGCTGAGATGACTGGCTTTTGCCCCTTCGCCCAGTTCCGTTTTCTTCATCTCGACGAAGTTTCCCACTTTTGCGTTTCGGCCTAGGACTGAGCCGGGCCGCAGATGAGCAAATGGGCCGACCGACGCGCGATCTTCCAGCCGTGAATCCGTGATCACGCACGAATCTTGGATGATGACGCCGTCTCCCACCGTACTGTTCGTAATGCGGGTATGAGAACGAATCACGCAATCCTCCCCGATGGACGTGTCGCCGTCGAGCGTGACATGCGGATACAGGACGGTGTCCTGCCCAATGTGCGCGTCCGCATCGATCCACGCCGTGGCGGGATCGTGCAATGTCACGCCTGCGTCCATCCACCGCGCGCGAATTCGTTCTCGGATCACGCGTTCCGCCATGGCGAGTTGTTGACGCGAATTCACGCCCAGCCCCTCATCGGCATCGGTAACGATCATCGCGGACACTCCAAGCCCTCGATCGACGGCCAATTTCACGACATCGGTCAGATAGTACTCCTGCTGCACATTCTTGGGCTGGAGTTGATCCAACGCCTGGAATAGAAACGCGCCATCGACCACATAGGTCCCCACATTGATTTCCCGCACCGCGGATTCCGGAACAGTGGCATCGCGGTCTTCGACAATCTTCAGCACCTGACGCGGCTCTCCTTCCATATGCGCGCGAATGATTCGCCCATAGCCGGAAGGGTCCTCTACGATGGCAGTCAAAATGGTGACGGCAGCCTTTTCCTCTTCATGGACCTTCAAGAGCCGGCGCACGGTCGCTTCGGTTAACAGCGGAGTATCGCCATTTAAGATTAGATACGTCCCTGCCGCGCGACCGCGCGCGCGGAGAATCGCGCTTCGAGCTTGCATCACGGCATGACCCGTGCCGAGTTGCTGCTTTTGTTCAGCAATCAGAATAGACGATGGTTTGGAAGCAGGATTCTTCACGTGTGCAGTCATACCTTTTTCGCGCCCGGCCACAGGACGAGAACCGTGAGAGGTTGTAGATCCTGTCCGGCCGGCCGCATACCCATCCAACACGACCTTCACTCGATCACCTTGATGACCGATCACAACAGCCACGCCCTCATCGGTCAATCGTTCGGCTAACTCAACGGCGTACAGGACCATGGGCCTCCCGGCAACCGGATGAAGGACCTTGCCCAGTTTGGACCGCATACGTTTGCCCAAGCCGGCCGCCATGATAATCGCTCCTACATTGTTCATGTCGGGGATCTCACAACAATCCTGTGCGCAGAAAACGGTGCGGAATGTACAACATTGGATGGAAAGTCATGAAATTGGCACCTCAACATCCGCTCGTACTTTTGAAGCGGTCGCCGAACGCGCCATGGCAGTACTCGCCGTGGGAGTCGGGGAATAGAGCCCACCCGATACGATGAGCTTCATTGCTTCTTCCACGCTGATCTCCACCGGCATCACCTCTTTTTCCGGGACAAGTAAAAAGTAACCGGACGTGGGATTGGGGGACGTGGGCACGTACACGTTTAAGAGCGGGTCGGGAGAAATATCCTGAATCTCGCCGCGGGTCACTCCCGTCACAAACGCGAAGCAATAATGCCCGTTTTTCGGGAACTGAATCAACACGACCCGATTGAATCGGTCTTTCTCCTTAAATGAGAGAATATCGGTCATCGACTTCAGCGTGGAGTAAATGCCGCGGACGACGGGCACGCGGTTGAGCAGCTCTTCCCACCATTTGACGATTTGTCCGCCGATAAAATTGGCCGCCAATAAGCCGGTCGTAAAAATGAGGAGCGCCAGCGCGGCAATGCCGAGCCCAGGGACATTGTACTGAGGGGGCACAATGCCGCTGATCGCTTCTCCCAAAATACTATCGACGGTGACAAAGAGTGTCTTCAGAATGAGGACGGTGCCCCAGATGGGAGTGATCACCAGCAAGCCGGTCAAAAAATAGCGTTTCAGGGAGGCTCTGAATAACTTGACGCGGGTATCCACAACGGAAAATGATACAAGCTTTCCCCTTATGCCGCAAGCCGTTTCTTGAGATTTTCAACGGGTTGGAATAGGATGCCTCCTGCGATGATGCCCTCGAAGACGACGCAGACACCAGGACGCCGCCGTGGTATCTTCATTACCCTCGAAGGGATTGAAGGGAGCGGAAAAACGACCCAATTGGCTCGGCTGTCCAAGTTCCTTCGTGAAGAGGGATACCGGGTCGTGGAAACCAGGGAGCCGGGCGGAACGCCGTTAGCAGAACGAATCCGCGGGGTCATGTTGAACATACCACCCGCGACGCCAAGCGAGCATCTGATTCGCCATCCCGCTGAGCCGATCACGTCCGAATGCGAAGCGGCATTGGTCTTCGCAGCCAGAGCCCAACATGTCACCCATGTCATTCAGCCTGCCCTTCAGGATGGGGCGATTGTGTTGTGCGATCGCTTTTTCGATTCCACGCTGGCGTATCAGGGGTATGCGCGTGGCGTAAATCTTCGGACTCTAAGCATACTCAATCGGTTCGCCACAAGAGGCGTGACACCGCATCTGACCCTGCTCTTCGACTTGCCGGTGGAAAGGGGCCTGGCTAGGCGCAGGCGGCACGACGCGGAACAAAACCGGTTGGATCGTGAAACGCGGCAGTTCCACACTCGCGTGCGCAAGGGATTTTTAGCGCTCGCAGCCAAGGAACCGCGTCGATTGAAAGTAATCGATGCCAAACCAGATCCAGATCGCATCGCGGCCGATGTAATGGCGGTCGTCAATACATTCTTAAGAAAGGCGCGTACCTCATAAGTTCCGACAGTCATGATGTTTGCACTAGACAGGACATTACGACGTCATAGACCGGCAGACGACAGGACCCATGTTTAACGACATCGTCGGACATGAAGGGCCCAAGGCTATCTTACAAGCCGCTATGAAGCACGACTGTATCGCTCATGCCTATCTCTTTCATGGCGAGGAACGGATCGGAAAGCGCTTCACCGCCATGCGATTTGCGCAAGCGCTCAACTGCGAGGACGGCCAGGACTCAGCGAGGCCGGATGCCTGTGGGCTGTGTCGTT
>JAICXS010000133.1 GCA_025934615.1 Nitrospiraceae bacterium | reverse complement strand
AAGGCGGAGCAGGAATGAGGGTACAGGACCTTCTTGACCGGTTAGAGGGAGTCCGTCCACGCGGAGCGGGGAAATGGTCGGCCAGGTGTCCGGCTCATCAAGACAATGGTCCCTCCCTTTCTATCGCCGAGCGCATGGACCGAATACTTGTGCATTGTTTTGCGGGATGCACACCGGAAGCCATCATCACAGCGCTTGGCCTGGGGTTGCGTGATCTCTTCATGGACGCTCCTCTCTCTCAGAGACAACGGGCTACACTATTACCTCAGACCCTCGACCTCACTGCCATCGCGTTTCAGTTCGACCTCGCGGCCCTAGATCGACGGCTCAGGGCAGAACAGGTCTTGACGGCTGTCGCCGCCTTCACCGGTGAGGGTATCGAGGACAGTCAGCGGAACCGGCTTGTGAAGGCGGTTGTAAGGGCCTATCGGGATAGAGAGCGGGCTGAATTATTCGAAGGGGTTGCCGACGCGCTCCGCGTGATGGCCTACGAAGAAAGGATAGCTCGCCATGCCGCTTAGCATTGAGGAAGTGGAAAAGATCGCAGTGCAACCGCTCTTAAGCGATCCCACGATGACGAACGAACATAGCCTTATGAGTCACGAGCGTTCTCCTCTTGAGGAATATCGCCATTTACTGGACGGGCTCGACGCAAAACCAGCTCCCCGACTCCCGCAGGACTTCCATGAACAGCACTTACATATCGGCATTCCGATTGGGTTGACACCCTATGTGATCCGAGGAAATCAGACTATGGCTCCTGCCGAAGAAATTAAAGCGGTTGATTATGGGCTGGCCGGTAACCGGGTCCGATTTTCAAAGACTGGTATCACTCGTTTCTTACAAGGCGAGACCATCCCTGGCTTTACGCTGCTCGATAGCCTGGAAACGTTCCTTCGCCGGTTCGTGGTGATGGGTGAAGATCTTCCAACACTCCTCGCGCTCTGGTTGATGGGAACCTATTGTTACACGGTGTTCGAATACTTCCCGTATCTCGTGCTTCGGTCACCTGAAAAGCGGTGTGGGAAGTCGCGGACCCTCGACCTGATCTCCATGCTTGGCTTCAATGCACACCAGCCAACGGCCTGCCCCACAGAAGCGCAAGTCTTTCGCGAACCGAAAGAAGACGGTGGGGTGCAAATCTTCGATGAAATGGAAGGGATGACCGGCGACAAAGAACGCTGGGGGGCTGTCACAAGCGTGCTGAACGCTGGATTTCATAAAGGGCAGATTGTCACAAGATATAAAAAGGCTGGCCAGGGGCAAGGTCAACAAAAAGAGATTTTTGAGACGTATGTCCCTCGCGCCATTGCCTCGATCAGTGCCTTAGAAACTACCCTGGAAGATCGGTCGATCATGATCATGATGCAGCGAGCCTTACCGAATCAGAAGACCGACCGCTTCAGCCTTCGGAAGTTGGACAACGACGCACAGGCCTTACGCGATGATTTGCATATCTTTGCCCTCACGACAGCCCCCACAATTGCCGATTTGTACGACGGTGGTGAGTTCCCGGGCCTTCATGGTCTGGATCATCGAGCCGTGGACCTGTGGGAGCCCATTCTCGCGATTGCTTCCATCATCGATGCATCCGGCGGGAATGGTGAGGTGACAGAGCGAATGATCAAACTGGCCAGCCGCCTGGGGGGAGACAGAGCAGCCCGAACGTCTGAGGATGCCAACTCTGTGATTGTCGAGGTGTTAAAGGAGTGTGTCGAGAACACACAAGAGGCCAAAATTCCAACCAGCGACCTGGCCGAGAAAATCAGGACTCGCTTGGGGTACGAAACGCTTACCTCTAAAGCTTTATCCAATCGGTTGCACCCCTTGGGGCTAAAGCCGTCCCAGTGGCGGAACACTGATGATAAGAAAACGAGAGGGTATGTTTTTACGAAGGCACAGATCAAAGACTTAGCCTCCCGGTATATTCCGGAACTATCCGAGGCAACCGGGACATGAGACGGAAATCACTGCAATTGTCATTGCTATTCAATTAGTTACGGTGTGCCTCGGATGCCTCAGATGCCTCGGGTACAGGGGGAATGGGCCGGGGAGAAGGAGGAAATACATGGTTGACGTGGAATTAGCAAAGAAAGCACGGCAGATCTTGAGTCAACGAAAACCGGATGCACACCAAATTCAGGTCCAAAAGATGGCTTATGAGATGCCTCGATCCGTTCAGAAAGCCACGGGTCAGGTAGATGTGGTTTCAGTCACGCCCATCATTGAACCGCTCTCAAGACCGGACGGCAAGCCCTTGCTGGCAATCTACTGGGAGACTGGGGACGGGCGGATTCTGGGACCTGCCACGCCTGAATTCCAGGCAAAGACAGGCAACCAATTCTGGATCGTGACAACCTTTCAAGGACACATCAGGTGGATCGATGCCGATCGATTGCGATCCAAGAAGTCCTTCGAGACTCAACGAGCCATTCATGAAGTGGAGCTGATCCGTGGGTTTTAACCGCTAAGGAAGGAGTAGGCCCCGGCGCTCCCTGGGCGCAGTATGGGCGTGAACACTATGGCCTCGAGACCGACCACCATCAGCGCAAGGTTATGGCGAGTTGGAAAGCCACGATTATCAAAAACGTGGATTCTCTGGCTGATCTGTCTGCCCAGACCATCCTAAAGGCATTGCAGGATGGCGACACGGCTACCGCTGTGTTTGTCTTTAAGCTGCTCTACCATCGAAGCACGGCTTGGAGAAAGCGGGTGGTATTCGCTGACGATCCTGCCCAGGCGCAAAAGGAAATGGAGCAGGCCTTCACACAAGGCGAGCTTAGCACCGAGGAGCTGACGGTATTGATTCGTTCTCGAGACTTACAATTAAAAATCGCTGAGCATGAGGCCTTGAAAAATCGGCTTAGCAATCTCGAAGCGAAACTGGATCAACTACTCACTCAACGGAAAGAGGGGACCCCATGAGCCTGACGAAGCGCCTTGGACAGATGGAGAGGAAGATCACCGAACTCACTGGGAAACCGGGAGAGCAGGGGACAACAATTATCTTACGGCATTGGCGGCATGCACCTGATGCTGTGCTGATCGGCTATCGCCACTCTACGGGGATCTTACCCTTGGATCGGACTCACTGGCCGCACGTCCCAGCTGGGACCAGGATGTTTCTCAGAGAGGTCTGGAGCGACCATGAAACATATCGAGCAGAGGCGGTGCAATCATGAATTCATTCTTTTCCGGCTCTAGGAGGGCGGGGCAATCATTGCAATAGCGCTTTAGGAGGTGCTGCCGAGAAGGACTAGCCTCCATGATCGTCAACAATCGATCACAGGTACTGCGCCGTTGACGCTTCAGGCCTTAATGAAGGCGCTACAGCAGAGCGACAGTTGATGCCATTTCTTTAGTCTCAGGGTCCCTAGTTCCGGTCCATTTGTGATTTGTCACGGCACGGGGGCGGGGCGGGGCTGGTTGTCATGGGGCGCAGCAGTGAATTGGAACGCGCCAGCGTCACAGGAGGAACCAGCAGGCCGGGCGCCGCCCGCCATGTCAACCGGCACGTCGCGTAAGGGCACGCCCGTTCCTATTGCGGGCGACCCGTCCCGCAGATGAAAATCGCCACCGTCTGCGTTGACCACCCCCGGTTCTGACGTGAAGTTGGCTTGGAGCGTGGTATTGGTGCCGGTGTTTAGAATTTGCTCGCCCCTGTGGCCCCACACAATATTGTTAATCACGCGCGTGTTCCGGCTTCCCGAATGTTCCGAGCTGACGAGGATGCCGTAGTCATCGTTTCCATACACCGTATTATGGGCCATGAGGGTATCAGCTGCGCCATAGCCGACGAAAATGCCTGCATGATTGTGATAGACGAGGTTGTTGTAGACCTGGTTATTTCGCCCGCGCGAGATGAGAACGGCGGGGGCTGTTCTTTGACCGCTCCCTCGCTTTATGTACCCCCTTCCGTTGTCGAAAAAGATGTTATTGCGGATGACCCAGTTGCTGGGTTCCTGGCTCTGCTGGAAGAGGTGGATGGCGTAGCCGCCGTTCTCGTAGAAGATGTTGCCTTCGACGAGACCGTTGTCGCCACCCGTGTATATCCCATACCCTCTCATATGGTGAATCCTGTTGCCGATGATCTCGTGTTCACCGCCGCCGCTGATGCCCTCTCTGCCGTTTCTGATCTCATTGCGAAGCAGGCGATTGTGATGATCCTTTTCGCGCGTGATCACTACAGCCCCCCCTTCCGTTTTGCTGGCATCGAGAACCAGGCCGCTGACCTCGACGTAGGAGGTGCCCCCGAAGAGCATCACGAAATTCCCGCCGGGCGGCTGGAGAACGACTTTCCCTTCCTCTCCAGGGTATGCCGCGTAGCGCGTCATGGCGTTCATCGAGGTGCCGCGCTGGAAGGTAAACCCGCCACTGCGGTTGACCATCGCCTCAGCATAGGTGCCTTGCCGGATGAAGAGTGTATCGCCTGATGCGAGCGCTCTCGACCCCTGGGCGATGGTCCGGAACGGTCGGTTTCCGTCCCTGGGTTGCTATCGTTGCCAGTCGTGGCCACGTAATACGTCGTGGGGACACCGGGCAAACGGCTCGATGCACAGCCGCTGAGAAGAGTGAGGACCAGGGCGATCGCGAGTCGCATGACACCTCTCCGTGAACGTACTGAGATCCGGACCGACCGGTATCTTCACTTACCGTTCGGCTCTACCAACCCAATGAGCCTGGAATCTTACCATCCACAATTTGTTGGCCATACCTGAGGCACTGGGCGATGGCTTCCTCCTCTGTCGCATACCGACCAGTCTGCCTGTCCATGGGCGCCTTCCGGGCTGGATAAACCCGTGGAAAATGCGATGATAGAAAGTTTCAACGGGCGATATCGCGACGAGTGTTTGAACACCCACGTGCTTGTCTCATTGCAGGAGGCTCGACAAAAGATCTCAACTGCGGGAGAGCGAGGCATTGCCTTACTCTGTATCGTCTCGTATCCCTTAGCTTCCTACACCTTACGATTACCTACGTATCTTGATTTATCTTCAAGACGTATACTACCGTGATGACTCATAGGGGGGCTGACCTTCTCCATGGTTCCTGAGACTGACGAACTGAGCTGGCTTGAGCCCAAGCTGGACCGCATTCAGTAGCAGACACTCCTTCCGCCAAAAATGCGACATAGGCCTCCTATTGTCGATATGTGTGCTGGAACAACCGTGCTTGGAATGTCCCACTGTAGCCAGTTAAGTGATGATGACCCGTCCCCTATGGGTGTACCACCAACAATGGGACGAAGCGCGCCCTGGCGCGACCGTTTCCGGTACCGGGGGGCCGGTCCCCAGATATGGAGGTTTGAAATGTTTCGCGGACACCTAGCATTCTTCTTACTCTTTCCAATCGCTGCTGCACCTGGCTGCACCCAATACCACTGGGTGAAGGAAGGAGGAACGCAAGCTCAATTTAATCGTGATTCGTACGAGTGCCAGATGGAGGCGGTTCGCGCGTACCCGGCCGCTATAGTAACTCAGCAGCTTACAGCAGGCTATTCGACTCCAGGGCGCACGAATTGCTATAGCACAGGTTCGGCGTATGGTTCTGGCAATACTGCTTATGGGTCCAGCAGTACAAACTGTACAACGACTCCCAGTCAGTCAAATGCGCCGGTCACGTATACCGTCGATGCAAACCAAAATAACAGGGTACAAGCTGGAAAGGCCTGCTTGTTCGCACGAGGCTACAAATTAATTCGCAAAGAGTAGACGAACGTCCCTCAAAGTCACTCAATGTTAGGTGATAGATTGAGTCATAAGTAATCCCTGCTCACTTGTTTTTCGGTAACTGCCCCTTTTTCTCAAGCTCATGAATCTTCTCTTCTAGAGCTTCCAGTACCAGCGCTTTGATCGTTTTGCCTTCCACGGCGGCAGCTATTTTTGCCCGTTTCATCAACTCGCGGGGGATGTCACGAAAAATCCAGGCCCCGCCCTTATCTTCCTCCCCGCTT
>JAICXS010000576.1 GCA_025934615.1 Nitrospiraceae bacterium | reverse complement strand
CAGGCCGAACAGACGCGAATATAGCCGGACAGCACTTTGAGTTGCGACGTGAGGTAGGCAGTTCCCCAAATAAGGCATATCTTCAGAAGCCGGTTGACTATGACGATCCTGGGGTCTCCAATTGGGGAGGAGGCATACCAGCCGATGAACGTGAGCGCCGTACAAAGGAGGGCAAGTGCCGGAACGATCCGCAATGGCTGCAGGAAGCGCGTCAGATAGATAGGAATCGCGTACAACATGGAGACGATGACGCTCATCGGGGTCAGAAGATCGACAAGAAAGATACCGGCGATGAAGGCGCCGATGACTAGAGGAAGCCAGGCGTGATAGCGAAGAAGGCGTCTGGGCACGTGGCATTGTACCACAGCCGGCCGCCTTTAAATACGGCGGCCGGCTGTTTTTTAGTTTTTGGCAGGCGGAGCGCCGTTTAACGGTTGTTGTGCTTCTCACGAAAGATCTTTCGGCTCTGCCTGTTTTCCTTATGCTGGATACGAGCCTGCTCGTTGGCGCCGACATGCCCGTCCGCGCCGGCTCTCGCCTCCGTTCGATTCACGCGGGCTTGGCCACGTTCCAAGTTAGAGACTTCCTTGTTGCTCAGTGAGCCGTTTTGCACGCCTTGTTCGATGCGGCTCTGCTGATTGATGTTGCGTTGCACGTCGGCTTGCATCCGCTGCGAAGAGGCCGAAGAGGGATTTCCGGCAACGTCGTTGTGCTTGAGTTGGTCGATCTTGCCCGATTCCGCATTCTGCGCGCGCTGAATACGGGTCGCTTCCTGCTGCGACACATTGCCGTCCTTCAGCGCATTTTTCTCCATCCGATCGATGCGCGCCTCACCGCGCTCCAGCTTCGCGGCTTCACCCGTGCTGAGCTGGCCGGACTTCAATCCTTGCTCGATGCGGGTCTCCTGATTCACGTCGCGCTGCACTTCCGTCCCGACGCTCTGTGCCAAGGCTACGGACGCGAACGGCGCGGCAAGAAGCAACGCAATGGCGGTCTGGCGAAACATCATGGCTTCCTCCTTTGATGAATGACCTTCAGAATCGTGCTAGCGACTCGATGCTAGCGGCATTCAGCATGCCGGTCCCCACTAGATTGCCCGTAAGTATACTGCTCTTCAGGGAAAACGCACGAAGTTTTTGTAAGGTGCCAGGCGGGTCGCAGCCGATCGTATCATTCCACAAGTTTGCCGATCGGATACGAGAAGGCCACCACGCTTGACGCCCCTGCCTCGCGGCGTGTACCATCCTCCTATGACGTTCTAAGCTACGCCGACTGTCCCATTGCTCGCGCTTTCCCATTGACTCTCCGTTGCGTGACTAATTCCCCAGTCTTGCCGCTTCCGACGTTAGATGTTCACTATCGCTTTACAGGGATGATTCGTTCAAATCGACCGATACCCAGAGTGATCATGCTCCGGTTATTGGGATGGTTACACCGGTTGTAACCATGAGATCGTCGAACCATCTACACTACCTAGGGGAGGTCAGCATGAACGCAGTGCAATT
>JAICXS010000160.1 GCA_025934615.1 Nitrospiraceae bacterium | reverse complement strand
GTGGGCGAGGGCGACATGGTGATCGAGAATGCGAATGACGGCACGGATGCGGTGCAGAGTGCGGTCAATTGGACGCTCGGCGAGAATCTCGAAAATCTCACGCTGGCAGGAACCGCTGCCATCAACGGGACCGGGAATGCGCTCAACAATGTTCTCACCGGCAACAGCGCCGCTAACGTGCTCACCGGGGGTGCGGGCGATGATACCTATGTGGCCGGCGACGGCGATACGGTGGTGGAACAAGCCAATGAGGGGATCGATACGGTCAAGAGTGCCGTCAGTTGGACGGTGAGCCCCAATGTCGAAAATCTGACCCTCACCGGCAGCGATGCCGTGAATGGGACCGGGAATAATCTTAATAATGTCCTGACCGGTAACGGTGCCGCCAATGTACTGGCCGGTGGGACAGGCGATGATACCTATGTCGTCGGCCTCGGCGACACCGTTGTGGAACAAGCCAATGAAGGGCTCGATACGGTCAAGAGCGCGATTAGTTGGGCATTGAGTCACAATGTTGAGAATCTGACCCTCACCGGCAGTGACGCGGTGAACGCGACTGGGAACAATCTCAATAATGTGCTGACCGGTAACAACGCTGCGAACGTGCTGGCCGGCGGCGTGGGCGATGACACCTACGTCGTCGGTGCGGGCGATACCGTGATTGAAAATCTCAATGAAGGCCTCGATACGGTCCAGAGTTCCGTCGATTTCGCGTTGGGAGACAATCTCGAAAACCTCACCTTGACGGGCAGTACCGCGATCAACGCGAGCGGGAATGCGTTGGACAATCTCCTCACCGGCAATAGCGCGGCCAATGTGCTGATAGGAGGAGGGGGCAATGACACGATCAATGGCGGGGCCGGCGCCGATACGTTGGTGGGCGGGACGGGCAATGACACGTATATTGTGGCCAATGCCGGCGATATCGTCACCGAGAATGCGAATGAAGGCACGGACGTGGTGCAAGGATCCATCAGCTATACGCTAGGCGCCAACGTTGAGAATCTAACCTTGACGGGCAGTGGGGGACTGACGGGCACGGGCAACGCTCAGGATAATCACCTCACCGGCAACGCCGGCGCGAACACAATCGATGGTGGCGCGGGCAATGACACGCTGATCGGCGCACTCGGGAACGATACGCTCAAAGGCGGCACGGGCAACGACACCTATGTAGTCACCCTCGGCGACGGTCAAGACAAGATCTCGGAGAACGACGCGACGCCGCGCAATGCCGATACGCTGCTCTATGGCATCGGCATCAATCCACTCGATCTCGTCCTGAGCCGGCAGGTGAATGATCTGCGACTGAGCGTGCACGGGACGACGGATCAAGTCACGATTCAGAATTGGTACAGCGGCGCAGCCAATCAAGTCGAGACCATCCAGGCCGGCAACGGGCAGCATCTCTTGAACAACCAGGTGCAGCAACTGATCCAAGCCATGGCCACCTTCACCAGCCAGAATGGGTTGACTTGGGATCAGGCCATCGCGCAACGGCCGCAGGATGTGCAGACTATTTTGGCAGCCAATTGGCAAAATTAACAAACGTGGGAAATTGGGCTAAAGCTGGATATCATTTCCCATAACTCTTTCCCTGTTCTATCTACCAGCCGCTCTGTATTTGGTGCTTCTGCACCCTTGAACCGCCCTTGGCTCTGTCACTATAATGGTCCGTTTTACCAACTGACTTGCTGACTTGTTGAACTTTGGAGGATGAGCAGACTATGACTGAGCAGACACTTGCGATTATCAAGCCAGATGCGGTGAAGAAGGATGCGATTGGTGACATTATCAGCCGGTACGAAAAGGCGGGATTAAAGCCGGTGGCCGTGCGGATGATGCGGATGTCGAAGTCGGTCGCGGAAGGGTTCTATGCCGTCCATCGTCAGCGGCCATTCTTTGACAGTCTCACGACGTTCATGGCATCGGGACCGGTCGTCGTGCTGGTGCTGGAAGGCAAAGACGCGGTCAAGCGCAATCGCGAATTGATGGGCGCGACTGATCCGGCGAAGGCGGCTCCCGGCACAATCCGCGCGGCCCATGGAACGAACATCGAATTCAATGCCGTTCACGGCTCCGATTCCGCGGAATCGGCGCGCGTCGAAATTAATTATTTCTTCTCGTCGATGGAGCTAGGAGTATAGTTGAATCTCTTCCCGGCAAGTAGGTCCTGGCAGCGTATCAGCGTGGGACTACTTGTCGGATTGCTGGTCTGTCAGATGGGTTGCGCTGTCCAGGAACGGCCTTCTCGTATTCCCTCTACCTCTTCCGCAATGATTCGCACACAGGCTGCCCAATACGCTCCCCCCATCCCGCCTGCTGCGCTGCCTGAATCCACCACGATGATCAGGGGTGTCACGGCCTTGATCGTTGCACCGCAGGACGTGCCGCCTGTCCAGGAATTGGAACAATGGATTCAACGTCTCATGCAAGGCGGCATCACGATGGTGCTACTCGATATCGGGACCAGCACAGAGTCCAATCGAATCGCCGCAGAAGATGATCGCCGTGCGAGTGGTATTTATTTTACATCGCAGTGGGCTCGGACGATCAGAGATCTATTCGGCGAACTGATCCCGAGCGCGCATCGGCAGGGACTGTCGGTCGTTGCCGCCGTATCTCCTCGCCGGATCAACTGGGTGGATCGGTCACTGGCCTGGCTGGATCGTTCGTACGATCCCGTCCATCGTCAATTGCGGCTGTCGCCTTATATGGATTTGTTCCATCCCGCTTTTCAGGAATATTTAGTCGGGCTGTTGACCGATCTCGTAGATACCGGTGCAGATGGCATCCTGTTTCGCAACGACGTGCCGGTCGGCCCCTATGATGGATTCAGTGTGTTTGCTGTTCAGGCGTTCGAGCGGGACTTTCAGACTCGCCTGGAACCGGCTCGGCTCTTCACTCCTGCCAAGTCCACGGGGCAGAGTGCGAGATCGGGCGAAGGCGCGGAACCATTACCGGCTGAGTTCTGGCATTGGACCGGTTGGAAAGCCCGCGAACGAATGAAAATTCTCGGACGGCTTAGCCGTGCGATGCGCTTGCGTGGAAACACGGTGCATACGGCGCTGGAGGTTCATCGCGAGGCCGTCACGGATCCTCGCGCGGCGCTCGTGAGGTATGGAGAAGATTTGCTCGAAGCCAAACGTCGGTTCCAATATTTTCTGCTTCGGCCGTCCTCCCCCGCCGCTACATCTGGAGTCAATGGGTCTCCGACCTCCATCGTGCTTGAACAGATGAAAGGACTCTTAGGACGCGCAGACCGAATATGGACAACCATTCCGATAGGAACGGAAGGAGTAGGGCCGCGAGGGATTTCCTTAGAGGCAGACCGAGCGGAGCTGGGGACGGACATCGGCTTGATTTACCAGAGAAACTAAAATAAGCTCGCGCACACAATATTGCCATTCAATTATAGGCTGTTCAAAAGTTTGCCAGCAAGATCGCAGGGAGCCTAACTTCCGAGGCGTACTATCGTGTACGTGTTGGAGGCTACGCGCCTGAGAACGCCGCTGAAGGGCTTTTCCAGCAGCCGTCTAGAGAGGACGTATGGAACCGACAGATCTTCGCTATCATGAAGAACATGAGTGGATTCGCGTCGACGGAAAACAAGCCACGATGGGGATCAGCAACTTTGCGCAAGACGCTCTCGGCGATATCGTGTTTATCGATATGCCGAAGGTCGGCACGACGGTCGCCGCGGGGCAACAGATCGGCGAGGTCGAATCGACGAAGACAACCTCCAGCATTTACACACCGGTGAGCGGAAAGATCGTGAACGTGAATACCAACCTCAAAGATCATCCGGAGGTCGTCAATGCCGATCCTTACGGGAAGGGATGGATCGCGGTGATCGAGCTCTCTGATCCGGGGCAGGTCACTGCATTGATGACAGCCGCGCAGTATGAGCAGTTCTTGAAGAAATGATTTCATGATCCGCTGAAGAGATCGATCGATTCTAGGCTTCAATCATCACATCAATAGATCATTCAGACCCTATGTCCACATCCATTACGATTATCGGCGCTGGACCGGGCGGTTATGTAGCCGCCATCAGAGCCGCGCAACTCGGGGCGCGCGTGACGGTGGTGGAGAATCAAGCCCTCGGCGGAGTCTGCTTGAACTGGGGATGTATTCCAAGTAAAGCACTCCTCTCGGTCGTCGAGTTGGGCGATAAGGCCAAGAAAGCCGCCGATTTCGGGCTGACGCTTCAAGGCCCGGTTGGGTACGACTTGGCCAGGATGGTGGCTCGCAAAAATAAAGTCGTCGAAGGTCTTGTCAAAGGCATCGCCATGTTGTTCAAGACCTGGGGCATTCAGCATATCGAGGGAACCGGAGAGATCCTCGATCAGAGAACGGTGAAGGTCGTTCACCGAGATGGAAGCGAGAGTCGCCTTGAAAGCGATGCGATCATCGTCGCAACCGGCTCGTCATGGCCGAATCTGCCGATGTTTCCCATCGACGGTCGGCAAATCATCACAAGTAAGGAGGCGCTCGATACGACGGCCATACCCGCTAGCCTCTTGATCGTCGGCGGGGGAGTCGAAGGGTGTGAATTCGCCGCGCTGTACAGCGGCATGGGAACCCAGGTCACCCTAGTCGAGCTTCTTGAGCGCGTTCTGCCGCTGGAAGATGAAGAGATGTCCTCCATGATGACACGGGAGTTGACGAAGCGGGGGGTCACGATCAAGACCGGTACGACCATCGAGAAACTTGAGCGGGGAGGTGGCTCGGTCAAGGCGGTTTTGAAAGACGGTACAGTGGTCGAGGCGGAAAAGGTTCTGGTCTCCGTTGGACGCGGGTTTAATTCCAAGGGCATTGGACTTGACACGATTGGCGTACAAGTCGGCCCGCGCGGCGAAATCCGGGTCAACGCGCGTATGGAAACCAACGTGCCCGGGGTCTATGCGATCGGCGACGTCGTCGGCAAAGCCATGTTGGCACATGTGGCCTCAGCGCAGGGCAAGGTCGCGGCGGAAAATATCCTGGATCGTGCACGCGAGATCGATTATCGCGTCGTCCCGGCCGGAATCTTTACCCTTCCCGAAATCGGGCGTGTGGGAGTCACTGAGCGGCAAGCTCGTGACGAGGCTCAGGCACGAGGGGACAATCCAGAGACGGCGATCAAGGTCGGCCGCTTCCGGTATGCCGGCCTAGGGAAGGCGCAAGGAACAGGCGAGACGACCGGACTGTTCAAGATCATTGCCGATGCTAAGACCGACGAGATTCTCGGCGCGCATATCATGGGAGCCCATGCCACCGATGTGGTGCATGAAATGGCGCTCGCGATGCAACTTCACGCGAAAGTAGCCGATGTGGCCGAGATGATTCATGCTCACCCGACCTTATCTGAAGGGGTGATGGAAGCGGCCGAGGATCTGGACTCCATGGCGATTCATTTGGCGCGCCGCCGATAAAACTGTCTTGAATGTTGAGTTCGTAGTTTTAAGTTCATGAAGAGATTCTGCGATTAAAGACTTAAAAACTTTGTCATGGTCAAGTCCCTTGCCATCAAGGCGTGCATGTTACTGACCACAGTCCTGCTCGTGG
>JAICXS010000224.1 GCA_025934615.1 Nitrospiraceae bacterium | reverse complement strand
CCGCATTATGAAATTCAACTCGGCGGAAATGTAAACGTCACCGCCAAGATTGGCCAGATGACGGTGAAGTTGCCGGCAAAGAACGTTCCGGCCGCCGTTTCGCATTTAGTGGACCTCTATCGTCGGGAGCGACAATCGGCTGAAGGCTTTCCCGCCTTTCTCAGCCGAAGCGGAAAAGCCAAGTTGAAAGAAGAATTGATTCCGTACACGATTGTCCCGCCATTCGAGCAGGATCCGACGTACTACTACGATTGGGAGGGCGAAAACGAATTTGTCCTGGAAGATCTCGGTCCGGGGGAATGCGCCGGGGGCGCGCTTGAGATGATCGACAATCGTATTCTCGAAGCGGAACAAGAGCTGTATCAGGGGCGCCTTCTACTGGACAAGCATCAATATGCCGTCTCGGTGAACAAGGCGTATCGAGCCGTCCTGGCAGCAGCGAAAGCGCTCTTGGTTACTGAGGGAATGGATCCGTCCACCGATTCCGAAACGCTGTCTGAGTTCGAGCGCCGCTTCGCGGGCCGACATGTCGTCCCTGCGTCCTATCGCAATCTTGTCGCACAGATTGCTGATCTTGGTCCGAAGGATACGACACCGGATTTTGCTGAAGCTAAGATCGGCTTCGCGCGTGGGTTCGTGGAAGCCTGCAAAACGGCGACCGAACAGATCGGCAAAGATCTGAAGTTAAGAACAGAGCAGGAGTCGCCCGAACTGTCCGCACAGATTTCCCAATCAACCCCGGCAAAGAAGACGAGTCCGGCGGCAGCAGGGTCGTCCATTTACGATCTTCGGGGCGTGGCCTGTCCATTGAACTATGTGAAGACCAAACTTAAGTTGGAAATGATGGATGCCGGCGAGCAATTGGAAGTTTGGTTGGATGCCGGGGAACCGATCAAGAACGTGCCGCTGAGTCTACGTAATGATGGGCATAAGATTTTGATTCAAGAACCGTTGGAACCTGAGGCGGCGCATTTCAAGATTCTCGTCGAAAAAGTCGAGGGATAATGAGCAACGCCGCGATCAGACCGTCTGATGAGTCGCTCAAGGCGCTGAGCGCGTCTTTCGAAACGCAGCAGCCATGGGACGTATTGACCTATGCGCTTACTCACTATTCGCAGGACCTCATTTTGGCGTGTAGCTTCGGCGCAGAGGATGTCGCCCTCGTCGATATGATTCACAAGATCGATCCCCGAACGCCACTCTTTTATTTGGACACGGACTTTCTGTTTCCGGAAACGTATGAAGCGCGGGATCGGGTCGTGGCAAAATATGGATTGCTCCCGGCGCAGGTGATTCAGGTCAAGTCCTCGCTCACGCCAAATCAGCAAGCTGCTCAATATGGGGACGCCCTTTGGTTGCGTGAACCGGACCAATGTTGCAATCTTCGCAAAGTACAGCCGTTGACACAGATTCTCAGTGGCTATGTAGCCTGGGTCACCGGCATTCGACGCGATCAGGGACCGACGAGGACGAATGCGGGATTGGTCGAGTGGGATCATAAGTTCGGGTTGATCAAGTTTAATCCCCTGGCGAAGTGGACCGCCGCCGATGTCTGGACCTACATACGTCTCCATGACGTGCCGTACAATGCCCTGCACGATCGCAATTATCCCAGCATCGGGTGTACTCACTGCACGGCGCCGGTGCTTCCCGGCGATGATTCGCGGTCGGGCCGGTGGAAAAATTTCGGCAAGACCGAATGTGGATTGCATAAATAGCTGAGTGGTCCGCCGACGGTCGATTTCAAAATATAGCGGCGCGGAGAAACACCGGTTGCCGAAGATAAAGAGAGGGATCCAGTGAAGAAGTTAGCCATGATTGTCACTCGGGGCACGTACAACAATATCTTGCAGGCGTGTCAGCTCGCTCGGATTGCCGCAGAATCCGGCATGCAGGTCAGTATTCTCTTCAGGGATGAAGCCGTCGCGCGCTTGACCGTCGATAAAGTACAAGAGCTGACGTTGACCGAAGCCTACCGAGGACGAGAAGTCAAAGTGCGAAATCTTTGGAAAGATCGCAAGCTGCACGATCTTCCGCTGCTCCTACGCGAGATCAAGGAGAAGGGTGATGCCAAGTTTTCGGTCTGCCGCGATTCCATCGAATACTTCGACATCGTGGTGGAAAGATTGATCCCAGAATTGGACGAAGTCCAGCGCGTCGAAGCGTTTTGGAAAGAAGCTGTGGCGAATGCGGACCAAGTCTTAACGTTTTGAGAGGAATGTTGTGATGGAATGATCTGGCGATTGGCTCGCCTGGGACTTCACTCGGATCGCTCACTCGTTACATCAACGTTGTCATATGGCTTCTACAATGCAAGACCTCATCGTCAAGATCGGCAAAGGCGCGAAAGCGTCGAAGGATTTGACATGGGACGAAGGCAAGCAGGCGATGCGCCAACTCATCGAAGGACATGCGACGCCGGTGCAAGTCGGCGCCTTTCTCCTGGCCATGCGCGTGAAGATGGAATCGGTGACGGAATTGGCGGCCTTTACATCGGCTGCCCGTGAGTACAAGCCGCCGCTCCGTATTGCGACGCGCAAACCTCTGATCGACGTATCCAGCTATGCCGGTAAAAAGGATACCTTCCACGCCTTGGCGGGATCGGCCGTTATCGCCGCGGCAGCCGGTGTCGCGGTGCTTATACATGGACATGAAGGAATTCCCGAGCGTCTGAGTATGGCGTCCGTTCTGGCGGCGCTCGGCATCCCCACCGACTTCGCGCCGGATCAGGTGACGCAGGACGTCGCGTCAAAAGGATTCGCCTATCTCGATATCGCGCTCTATCATCCGTCGCTGGCCGGGTTTTTACAACTCCGGCAGGAGCTCGGCGTGCGAAGCTTTTTTCATCCGGTGGCCAAGATGCTGAATCCGGCCCGCGCGCCGGTACAGATTATCGGGGTCACGCATCCGCCCTATTTCGAGAAGACGGCCGAAGCCTTGAATATGCTGGGCAGCCGGCGCGTCGTGGTACTGCGCGGAGTCGAAGGCGATCCCGAACTCTCCATCGCTTCGGCCACCCGATTGCTGGACGTCAAAGAAGAGCGGATTATGCCACTCACGCTTCAACCGCGCGATATCGGTCTTTCCAATGGCTCGTTTCGAGACATGGCCGGCTTCCCTCCCGGCCAAATCCATCAGGAAGCCACATTACTACGGCGAATACTCACGAACGACGTTCGCGGCCCACACCGCGACTGGGTTGTGCAAAATGCCGCACTGCTGCTCTATGCCGCCGGTGCCACGCCATCAATTTCAGCCGCCGTGCCGATCGCGCAGCAGATGATCGACTCGGGCGCCGCGGCGGGGAAGCTAGGCGAGCTGACGAAGTCCTCGCCGACCGCTAAAAAGGAATCGGCCGCATGAAACATCTTCGGCAACTGGAAGACCAGAGCGTCTATATTCTTCGTGAGGCCTACAAGCATTTCGACCATCTCGCCATGCTGTGGTCCATGGGAAAAGATTCCACGGTGCTGCTGTGGCTGGCGCGGAAGGCCTTCTTCGGCCATGTCCCGTTTCCACTGCTGCACGTCGATACGAGCTATAAGATCCCGGCCATGATTGAATACCGCGATCGGCTCGCGCGAGAGTGGCGGTTGAATTTAGTCGTCGGGCAAAATAAACAAGCCTTGGCCGCCGGGATGAATCCCTCCATGGGACGTGTGACCTGTTGCACGGCCTTGAAAACGCAGGGGCTCAAGAATTTGATCGAAGAGAAAGGCTATACGGGCGTCATCCTGGGCGTTCGCGCGGACGAAGAAGGCACGCGCGCCAAAGAGCGTTATTTTTCTCCGCGGGACAAGCATGGCGATTGGGATTTTCGCGATCAGCCACCGGAGCTGTGGGACCAGTTTAAAACCACCTTTCCTCAGGGCACGCATATCCGTGTTCACCCATTGCTGGACTGGACCGAGATCAATATCTGGGAGTACATCAAATTCGAAAATATTCCATTTATCGATCTCTACCTGGATAGGGGCGAGGGCACTCGGTATCGAAGCCTCGGTTGTGCGCCGTGCACCTTCCCCATCAAGTCCACCGCGAAGACGGTGGACGATATCATCGATGAGTTGCGCCATACGACCGTGGCGGAGCGGGCGGGACGGGCGCAGGATGAGGGGAGAGGGATGGAGTTGCTCCGCAAAGACGGCTACATGTGAACAGCATGCTGAAAAAGGCGCCCAACTTCGTTCTCGTCTACAAACAATCCTCAACGTATCCCAGAAGGTGCGCCTCCGGTTGTTTTTCGCCTGCGGCCTCGTTGGATTGCCTTTTTGAGCATCCTCGAACGTTTGGAACAACAGAATGAGCAATTCACTCACCAAGCCATCGGAGACAATGAACATCGTCATTGTCGGGCACGTCGATCATGGAAAATCCACCTTGTTAGGCCGGCTCTATGCCGATTCCGGATCGTTGCCCGACGGAAAATTGGAGAAGGTGCAGGCGATCTGCCGGCAGCAAGGCAAGGAATTCGAATATGCCTTTCTCTTCGACGCTTTTCTTGAAGAGCAGGAGCAGGGGATTACGATCGACACGGCTCGCACGTTTTTTATGTGGAAGGGTCGGCAATACATCATCATCGATGCGCCGGGGCATAAGGAGTTCCTAAAGAATATGATTTCCGGCGCCGCGCGTGCCGAGGCGGCATTGCTGCTCATCGACGCGTTGGAAGGAGTGAAGGAACAGTCGAAGAAGCATGGTTACCTCTTGTCGCTGCTGGGTGTCCGGCAGTTTGCGGTGGTGGTCAACAAGATGGAT
>JAICXS010000329.1 GCA_025934615.1 Nitrospiraceae bacterium | reverse complement strand
GCCGACGTGCAGGTCGTGGCCAAAGCCATGGGGTTGGATCATCGGATCGGCTCAAAGTTTCTTCATGCCGGCCCGGGGTTCGGAGGATCGTGCTTTCCCAAGGATGTCTCCGCATTAATTCAGACCGGAGAGAAGGTCGGGTGCAACATGGAAATTGCCCGCGCGACCGCTCGCGTGAACGAGCGGCAGCGGCTGCTGATGGTGGAAAAGATTCAGACGGCGATGGGTGGGCTGAACGGAAAAACCGTTGCGCTGTTGGGACTTTCGTTCAAACCCAATACAAATGACTTACGCGACGCCCCGGCCATCGCCATCGCGCAACGCTTACTCGCTGAGGGGTGCGCCGTGCGGGTCTACGATCCGGCAGGGATGGAAGAAGGCTCGAAGTTGCTGCGCACGGCGACCCCATGTGCGGACGCCTATGATGCGGCCCGCGGCGCAGACGCGCTGGTACTCATGACGGAGTGGAATCTGTTCAGAAATTTGGATCTGCCGAAGATCAAATCGGCTTTGCGACAGCCCCTCTTCATTGACCTCCGGAACGTGTACGAACCCGAACGGATGGTCGCGCTGGGGTTTCATTACATCTCAATCGGACGTCCGCCTCAAAAACCTCTTATCGAAACTTAAATGGCGGCTTGACCAACCTGCTTGATATCCGCCTTCTCTTCTTTGACCTTCGGCTTATACCCCATTCGATCGAGTACCTTCATGATTCGCGTTTTGAGTCGGTCGTCGGCTTCTCCCAGCGCAGTGGCTAACGGCTCAACGGCGGGCTTGCCGATCTTGCGAATAATTTCGGTCGCGGATTGCCGCAACTCATCTTCGTCTGAGACCAGCAACGGAATGAGCTGAGACACACTTTGCCCGCCGAGCTTGATAAGAGAGTCGTAGGCCCGCTGCCGGATATCGCCGACTTCGTCTGAGAGAGCCTCAACCAAGGGGCCGACCGCGCGTGCATCTTTCAGGTCCCCTAAACTCTCCGCCGCATACTTGCGATTGAGCCAATGCGTATCCTTGAGGTCCAACAACATCGCATCGGCCTTGGCGGCATTAGGATCCTTAGAGCGGATACGGAAGCTTTTCGCGATCCGCTTGCCATTCTCTTCAACCACCCGAATGGTGGCGCCGTCGCCAGGCTTCAACTTCTTCAGATCCTCGAGCGCTTCATCATCGACATCCAGCACCACCGTCTTGCCGTCATAGGCCAGTAATTCGACTTCAAGTTGCTTCGCCGCCGGATTGACGGACACGACTTTTTCGGTGACGAGATTAAACCCGTCTTTTTTTTCTCCCCCTTTGGGGCCAATCTGTATAAGTTTGATCGGAGCCTCGTCGGCCATGGTGCATCCTTTTCGTTATGGGTGTGTCGGTTTCCAGCCCAGGCTTCCCAAGGCGCCTTCCGCCGTTTCCTGAACCATTTCATTTTCATCTTCAAGCAAGGGCACCAGAGACTCGACCGCGCGCCTGTCTCCAAGCCGAGCCAGCGACTCCGCAGCATTCCGGCGCACCAACCAATCCTCATCCTTCAGTGCGCCCATCAGCGGCTCAACGCCTCGTACGTCTCCGATTTTCCCGAGAGCCTCAGCCGCATGGCGGCGGACCATCCAGTTGTTGCCCATCAGGCCGTCGATCAAGGCCTCCACGGCTCGCACATCGCCGATCTTTTTCAAGACTCGCGCGACATCCTCCCGCACCATGCCGTCGGTGAGCGCCTCCACCAGTCCAGGGACGGCTCTGGCATCGCCCAGCCGTTCCAGGGCCCACACCGCGGCCGTCCGCACCGCGCCATCTCGATCTTTCAGAGCTTTGACCAAGGGCTCCACGCCACGAGGGTCTTTGAGCTTGCCGAGCGCAGAGGCGGCTTGTTCGCGAACCGACCATTCGTCATCCTGCATCGCTTCGATCATCGGCTCGACGACGACGGGACCCATACGCACAATCGCACTCGTCGTCGCTTCACGAATCACGACGTCCTCATCGGCAAGAAGCGCCATGAGTTGCGGCAGGGCCTCCATGCCCATTTGCCCGAGGCTGGCCGCCGCGTGATCGCGCAACGCTTCATTCTCATCGCGTAGAGCCGATACTAATTGACTGATACGATCCGTATGCTCCATCTCACTCATCCTCATCTTGGTGGCCCGCAGCCTGAGTCACCGCTTCTTCTTGTGCCGCCATCGCCTGCAACTTGTTCACAATGACGCCAGCATTATACGAAATCAAGCCGTCACGATCCGTTTGTAACCGTTCGAACAGATCAGCATAGGGCCGAAGGCACTCGGCATCCTTCACTTTCGCAAGCGCTTCGACAGCAAAGACCCGCAGCGGACGAATCGGAATGAGGTCAACATAGAGGTCTACCGGACGCGCATCTCCGATCAGGCCGAGAGCTTTCAGCGCCAACTCTTTCACTCCGGTATCCTTATCCGCGCGGAGCCGCTCCATCAGCGGTTCCACCGCGCGCACGTCACCGATTTTCCCGAGCAGGTCCACCGCCGCTTCCCGGACCACCCAATCCTCATCATTCAAATATTCAATGAGAATTTCAACGCTGGGACGGCCGATTCCCAATAGATCGATGATCGTGGACATCCGCGCATCTTCTCGTTCGGATGATTCTTCGACATTCCTCAAGGCGTCGAACGCCTGATCGATGCGCTCGCGGATTGCACTCAGTTTCTTGAGGGTTCGGACTGCACTCGTCTGCAGAACAGGGTCGGTCATCGCATCGACCAAGGCATCTGCCGAGCGCGGATCTAACAGATGATCGAGAATATCGGCTGCCGTGAGACGAGCGGCTTCATCCGGATGCTTCAGTAGGGCCGTGAGCGGTTGGATTGCCGTCGGGGTGACGCCCAGAAGATGGATGATCGCGTTCCGTTGCCCCTCGTCTCGGCATTCCTGCAAGTGCTGAACGAGCGCGGTCGCTGCGACGGTATCCATCACGCCGGCCAACTGCTCCAGCGCTATCGCGCCGGCCTTCCGAACGGCTGGATCTTCATCACTCAACAAGCGGACGAGAGGAGTCCCGCCTTGTGGGTCTTTGACCCTCGCCAGCATGCCGGCGGCTTCGATCTTTAATGGCGAGGGACCGGTTTCCAAGACGTGGATCAATCCTTCGACCGCTTTCGGGCCGCCGGCCAGACACGCCGCCGTGGCACGCATGCGTCGCCAATCTTCTTCGTGGACGAGCTCGGAGATCAGTGTTTCGAGTGATTCTTTCGGCATAGCTTACAAGACAAGGACGTGTGTGATGAATGATGAATAGGTGACCTTGGAGGCCCTCGTTCATCATTCATCTATCGCTCATCACTGAATTCGTCCCGCCCTCCATCCCAATTGGGTGAGGGCTTCCTTCGCGTAATACAGAATATTCTCGTCACGCTCTTTCTTGACGATCTCGAGAAGATACGGAATGGCAGGCCGACCAAACCGCGTGAGCGCGGTGGACGACTCGGCACGGGTCACGGTGTAGCGTAGTGCGGCGATCAAAGCCGGAATTGCCGTTTCGTCGCCGATGTCGCCTAAGGCACGGACCGCGAATCCCATGACGATCATCTCCTGGTCCCATCGATCGCCGCATCCGTCAAGCGGACGGCTGTGATCCGGCCGGCTGGATCCGTTCACGATTTTTACGAGCGCCGGCACTGCCCGCCGGTCGCCGATTTTGCCGAGGGATTCCACCGCGACCGGCCGTACGT
>JAICXS010000498.1 GCA_025934615.1 Nitrospiraceae bacterium | reverse complement strand
ATTGTAGGCAATCGGGCCAAAACCGCTGGGACAGAGCCATATGCAAGGCTTGCGCCACTTGCGGATCACGCAGCGTGGATCGGGTCGCGGTGGATTAATGTCCCCCAACCGCGTGGCGGCCAGCCAGCGGGCTGCCGGCATGACGGGCGAAGAAGGCGTGAGTCCGTGCCGGTGGCCAGACGGGCACGACGTAGACAGGAAGGCCTTCGTAGATCTGCATGTCGACCATCCGGTCGATGACGGCGTCCATGACCTCGTCGAGATCGTCAACATCCGCGGTCGTCAGGAGCCGGATGCCCTCAGGATCCTCGCCTCGGAAGACGGAGAACGAGGCATTGGGGAATCGTTGCGTGATGAGCGCTCGCAGCTCAATGAGTGCCGCTTGAATCCGTGGATCGTCAAGATCGGGAGCAATCATCTCTGGAAGTTCCTGCGCAGTCATGATTCCGGTCCTTCCTGGAGCACTCGTTCAATAGCGAATACGAATTGTTCGGCGCGCTCGACTGCCCGGATTGCCTGCATAGGGTTGATCGGATCTGGCTGGTAATCCGCGGCATCTCTCACGGCTTGATTCTTGGCAAGGACACCGCGCAGCAGGGCGGGAAACTTCTTGCGGCGATTGATCAGGATTCCGATGAACGTACTCTGCACGTGCGTATGGGTCCACATATCCGATCTGCCGGACGGTCGTATATCCGCCCATTCGAGCGCCGCGATCGCGGCCTGGAAGCAGGCATAGTACGCCCGATTGGCACCATTATCGTAGCGCCCATTGGCAATTTCGCTCTGCGCTCCGAAGAGACTTTGCCTCGCCTTGCTCAGAAAGCCGAGATCTTTCGCCATCATCTCGTCCGATTCCTCCTTTTCGCTATGCGATACGTTCTTTGCAGATGCCCTCGTTGGGATACCTGGCTGGAATGTGGGCATCATAGACGTGGCGGAGTCTGCCGACGATAGAGAGGCGCGTCTGATCGCTGGACTATCCAGTCGGATTCGAGATTGAAATGGAGTCCCGGCTCGGCCGGCCGTCGAAGTGCGACTCGCCAGCCAAAATGTATTCACTCTCCCGCCCGTTGCCCACAACGTCATGTTGAACTACGATAAAGACTAGGTGCTGACCGCGCGAATAGATGAGTGGCAAGGTTTCTGAACGGAGGAGCACATATCTCCCTCTATCTATTCGGAACGTGCAATGGGAATTGAGCTCGTCCATACCATTTGAGGAGAAACTGCCTGTCATGGCCGACGTTGGGTGACGCTGTACCAATTGCGGACAAGTGTTGTCACAAGGATCCCCCTATTGCAGCAACTGCGGAGCGAAGCAGTCGGGAGACACGACACGCCAGCCGGCGTCCGCGAATGATCGTCCTAGTTGGATGGCGAATAGCGATCGTCCATATCGGAATATCGCCGTCTCGAATAATGCCCCGGCATCATCTTATGGACGAAATGTTGTCGTCGCTTTGATTGTTGCCGTCCTGATCATCGCTGCCGTGGTGATTGGTTTGATGGTGCGTGGAGAAAGTACATCAGTTCACACCATCACTGGGCATTTGCAGCTAGGTGACTACAGCGGTTCCGGAATCGCGTCGTCTGGCCCGACCTGTCATGGCAACGGCGGCTACAGTGACATAGGTTCTTGGACGCAGGTGAAAGTCACGAACGAATCAGGCAAGGTGCTCGGGGTCACGTCGCTCGGAGAAGGAAGGGGGAAAGCCGTCTGCTAATTCGACTTCTCGATTGAGATTGAGGATGCGGAGTACTATACCGTCACGATTGGGAGCGGTCGCAGAGGGGACATCACCATGTCCAAATCTGAATTGGAAGCGAATAATTGGACTGTGTCCGTTAGTCTTGGATCATGATCGACCGCGTGTAAGGTCCGCTATTCATGATTTGGATCCCCTCTTGCCCTAAAAGGATCTAGGCGAGATGCATCTCGGCGGGTATGCTGGTGGGCAGGTGGAAACACGGTACTCCCAGGTTCATACCCGTCGTGAGCGAAGGTGTGCGCGGCATTGGGCGATGACCCGGGCCACCGGGGGAGAGGTGACGATGGAAAGTACCCGCTTCGACCGCTTTGCCATGCGTTTAGCGAAGAAGCGAGTCTCCCGTCGGACGGCGCTGCGATCCGGGCTGCTCGGCTCGGTTGCCTCGGCGCTCTCGGTCATAGCTGCGCGCGCCCAGGCGACGCCGGCGGCGTCAAACGCGGCGACGCCGGCCGCGTCGGGGCTGGTGGCGGCGGACAACAGCACGCTCTT
>JAICXS010000241.1 GCA_025934615.1 Nitrospiraceae bacterium | reverse complement strand
GGAGGCGTCTATGATCAGGAGTCTATCGGGATATGCAGTTCTGTTTGCTGTAGTTGGGCTCATCGGGTGTCAATCGATCAGCGGCAAGACAGGCGGTGAGACGATCACCGACGCCTCGATTAGCACAGCGGTACAAAGCAAGCTGACAGCCGATCGCGTTTCGAACTTTACTCGGGTGGATGTCGATACTGAACGCGGGACCGTGAATCTGAGCGGCGTCGTGCAGTCCGCAGAGCAAAAGGCCCGCGCGTCGGAACTGGCCCGTCAAGTCAACGGCGTGAAGCGCGTGAACAATAACTTGCAGGTACAGGATCAGCCGTCCAAAACAGGCAAGCTGTCGCAATAACCGTCGCTGTCTATTTTTCGGCAAGAAGGCCTTGGCGGTCCGGGGGTCGCACGATGCGACTCCCGACCTACCAAGGTGGCCATTGTGCCGGCATCGTGTGCCTGCCGAACTTCCTTTCTCCGATGACTTCCTTCCCGTCTTGCTGTACAGCTTTCAACATGTCTACACACCTATCTGACATACAACCGGATGATTGGAGTGCTTTTTTAGACAATCTCACCTGGGACAACCGCGGTCGTATCGTCTCGATCGAGGTCAACACTTCCGATCCGTCCGGATGCCTGCATGTTCAAGATGTACCTCTTGAAGGTCTATCGCTCACATTGCAGGGCAATGAAGAAACGATCTCCATTGTCGTTCGAGAACAGGCACGGCAGCATACGGTGCACACGGTCCGCCTTCCTTTACGCATGCTGTATGAGCAGGATGGGAACGTGGCGAGAAGTTTGCTCATAGAATCGGAGGACGGGGGAACGGCTACTGTGAAGTTCCGGGCAGTCTCCATTCCTGAAACGGTTCAAGCGCAAACGCTGAGTGAGCCTCGTTGACCAGTGGCCGACATCATTCGAGACGTGATTGTTATCGGCGGAGGGCTTGCGGGACTGTCGGCGGCCCTCTATTTGGGGCGGAGCCGACGCGACACGATGCTGATTGAATCGGGACATTCGATGGCCGTCTGGGAACCGGATGTCCAGAACTCTCTGGGATTCCCGGAAGGAATCTCCGGATTATCTTTGCTCGAGAAGGGGCGGGCGCACGTAACACGGTATGGTGTCGGCATCGTTCAGGACGACATCCGGGAGATCGCGAGGCATGGCGAGGTGTTCGAGCTTCAAGGCGCGTCGGAGCAGTACCGGGCAAATCGGCTCTTACTCGCCACGGGCCTGACACATCTTCCGCCGGAGATTCCCGGCGTGCGCGAGTGTCTCGGTCACAGCCTGTTCTTTTGTAAAGATTGTGATGCCTATCGGGTTCAAGGCAAACGCATCGTCGTGATCGGAGCGAATGATGAAGCCGTCGAGTATGCCTTAGCCATGCTGACCTATTCCCCGTCGGTCTCAATCGCTACGAACGGAAACGACCTCCGGTGTGGTCATATACAGGCAGAGTGGCTGAAGGCCTATCAGGTGCCGGTGCGGCGAGATCGCATTGTGCACGTGGAGCACGAAGACGGACAGATTCGGGCCTTGCACTTCGAGAAGGAAGTCCGGCTCGAAACGGAGGCCGTTTTTACTACGCGCGGTGATGTCTACCATGCCGGGTTGGCAGAGGGAGTCGGGGCGGACTTGGATCGCGATGGACAAATTAAAGTGAACGAGGACATGAGGAGCAGTGTCCCTGGATTGTATGCCGCCGGTTGTGTCACGCCTGCCAATTGTCAAATGATTATTGCCGCAGGACAAGGCGCGACCGCTGCACAGGCCATCAATCGAGATCTCTTTGAGCAAAGTTTGAGAACCCATTCGTTGCCGGTTTATCAGGGAGGTGCAAGGTTCGGGGTTCGAGGTTCCAAGGAATCCCTCTCTGCCTCCAATCCAGCCTCTCGTACTTTCGCACCGGAGTAGTCAATGAAAGTGACTAAACGCATTGCCGCCGTCGCCGATCTGCACTGCCCTCGGACCAGCGGGGAGGTCTTGAAGCCTTTCTTCACTGAGTTGGCGTCTCAAGCCGATATTATTCTGTTATGCGGAGATCTGACCGACTACGGGAAGCCCGAAGAAGCGCAGGCTCTTGTGCAAAGCTTGGCCGGAGTGGGCCGCATTCCGGTGCTGGCGGTGCTTGGCAACCACGACTATGAATGTGGACACGCCGAGGAGGTCGAGCGGATTCTTTGCGGAAGTGGAGTGAAAATGCTCGACGGCACATCGGTGGAAATCGACGGCATTGGATTCGCCGGCGTGAAAGGCTTTGCCGGCGGGTTTGGCGATCGGATGCTTCAGCCGTGGGGCGAGCCGATCCTCAAACAGTTTGTCCACGAAGCCGTGGAGGAGGCGCTGAAGCTGGAGTCGGCGCTGGCCAAAATGTCGACCGCTTCCCGCATCGTTCTCCTGCACTACGCGCCGATTTACGCCACGGTCGAGGGCGAGCCGTCCGAGATTATTCCGTTTCTCGGCTCCAGCCGGTTGGAAGAACCGTTGAACCGATATGGCGTCACCGCGGTCTTTCACGGCCACGCGCATCACGGTAGCCCGGAAGGGCGCACACGGGAAGGAGTGCCCGTGTACAACGTCGCCATGCCGCTTCTGCGCAGACGATTTCCTGATCAGCAGCCCGTACGCTTCTTCGATGTGCCGGCGGCGGAAACGGTGGCGACATGAGGAAAACGCCATCGATGGAGATCGAGACGCCGCATGACATCTATCGTGAAGGGCTCATGACGCTTCAGACTTCAACCGTTCCCTTCTTGGTCGGCGGCGCATTTGCGTTGGAATCCTATACGGGGCTCGTACGGCGGACAAAAGATTTGGATGTGTTTGTCCGGCCCGATCATGCCGAACCGCTGCTGGCGGTCCTGTCGCAGGCCGGATACCGGACTGAAATGCGTTTTTCTCATTGGTTGGGCAAGGCTTTCAAGGACGATCACTTCATCGATATTATTTTTGGTTCGGGAAACGGCGTCTGTCCGGTGGATGAATTATGGTTCACCCATGCGGAACCGGCTACGATTCTCGGCCTGCCGATTCAGATCGTCCCCCCGGAGGAAATGATCTGGTCGAAGGCGTTCATCATGGAACGGGAACGCTACGACGGCGCCGACATCGCGCATATGCTGCGGGCGCGCGCTCGAACGCTGGACTGGCCGCGAATGCTCGCGCGCTTTAACAATCACTGGCGTGTCCTATTCAGTCATCTCATTCTGTTCGGCTTTATTTACCCGGCGTACCGCCTTGCGGTCCCGAAATGGGTCATAGAGGAATTGATGCACCGTCTCCAACAGGAAATGTCCTCGTTGCCCGCCGACAACCGCCTTTGTCAGGGCACCCTCCTCTCATGGTCCCAATATCTGATGCACACGGAGAGCGGCGACTATGTAGATGCGAGGCATTATCCACGGGGTACATTGACCGAGGCAGAGACGGCGCGGATTACGGAGATGATGAAGCGAGAAGCGAAGGGCTAAGGAGGCGCTATGGTCGACAAAAGTGTGAAGAAAGTCAGCTCCGGATACTCCCCTAAAGGAAACATGGGGCAAACATACTTGGCGTCGGGGAAGAGCGTGTCGATGCGTTTGTGGGAAGACGAACCGGGAGGTGAATTGAAGCCTCCAACGCAGCGGCAATATGAGACGGTTGGCTATGTGATTAAAGGCCGGGCGGAACTGCAACTCGAAGGACAGACCATTTTGCTCGAGGCCGGGGATTCATGGGTTGTGCCGAAAGGATCGTCCCATAGCTACACCATATTGGAGCCGCTGACGGCGGTGGAAGCGACGAGTCCACCGGCACAAGTGCATGGAAGGGATGAGTAACAGGATGTTGAAAACGGCCTCCAACTGCGTTCTCGGTTTGCCAACATCCTCAACGTACCCCAGAGGGTACGCCTGCGGTGTTGGCCGCACCTGCGGCCTTGTTGGACGACCGTTTTGAACATCCTGCAATGATCATAAGCAGAGCAGAAAGATTATGTGATGAAGCCACAGCAACTCCGAGAAGAACTTCAGGAGGGCGACACGCCCGATTTGCATCGCCGGCGTGGCATCGTCGCCTTTTCGCTGATCGGGATGGCAAGCATGGCGGCGGTGAGTTTGTACCAGATGGGTCTGATCCGCCATTTGCCTGATCTGCCGCTTTCACGGTTTGATTCTGATCGCGTGAATGCGTCGGATACCGCGTATCAGTTCGGTGTCCCGGATGGAACGCTCACATTGGCAGGACACGCGACGAATGCCGCGATGGCAGCGTTCGGCGGCAAAGGCCGGATGGCTGAGCAACCATGGGTGCCGATCGCCGCATCGGGCAAGGCGGCCATAGAAGCCGCCATTGCCGCGAAATATCTGTTCTACGAAATGCCGGCGGTCGAAAACAAATGGTGCGGGTACTGCATCGTCGATGCGCTCATGCATATCGGCACCTTTGTCTTGACGCTCCCCGAAGCGGCGCAAGCACTCCATAGCTTCAGGAATCATCAACCTCGAACCTCGAACGTTCAACCCAGAACCTCGAACCATTCATGAGGTGACTTATGTTCTCCGATCATCGATATGCCACGCTCGTCGGCCGTATC